>NZ_JBSHCR010000070.1:0-21716 GCF_053615895.1 Isoptericola sp. NPDC055881 | reverse complement strand
TTTTGTATACGCGCCAGGGCGGGGGGGCCGGCCCTGGGCGGGCCGGCCACCGGTGCGGGACCGTCAGTACTGACGGTCCGGCAGGGCGGCCTTGGCCGCCTCCTGGTCGAAGGCCTCGTCCTTGGTCACGATGCGCTTCTCGACCTCCTCGCCGGCGACGACCTTCTTGGCGATCTCCGCCAGGTCCGGGCCGAGCAGCGGGTTGCACTCGACGATGTAGTTGATCTTGCCGTCGGCGAGCGCCTGCATGCCATCCTTCACGCCGTCGACGGTGATGATCTTGATGTCCTTGCCGGGCACCTTGCCTGCGGCCTCGATCGCCTCGATCGCGCCGAGGCCCATGTCGTCGTTGTGCGCGAAGACGAGGTCGATGTCGTCGTACTTCTGCAGGAAGCCCTCCATCACCTGCTTGCCCTCGGTGCGGGTGAAGTTGCCCGTCTGCGAGTCGATGATCTCGATGTCGCTGCCCTTGATGGCGTCCGCGAAGCCCTGCTGGCGGTCGATCATCGGCGCGGCGCCGGTGGTGCCCTGCAGCTCGACGGCCTTGTAGCCCTTGCCGTCGTACTGCTCCTTGGCCCACTCGCCCGCGCGCTTGCCCTCCTCGACGAAGTCGGACCCGATGAACGACTCGTAGAGGCTGTCGTCCTCGGAGTCGACGGCCCGGTCGGTGAGGATCACCGGGATGTTCGCCGCCTTGGCCTCCTCGAGCACGGCGTCCCAGCCGGTCTCGACGACGGGCGAGAAGGCGATGACGTCCACGCCCTGCTGGATGTACGAGCGGATCGCCTGGATCTGGTTCTCCTGCTTCTGCTGGGCGTCGGAGAACTTGAGGTCGAAGCCGTTCTCCTTCGTCAGCGTGTCCTGGATCGACTTGGTGTTCGCCGCACGCCAGCCCGACTCGGCGCCGACCTGCGAGAAGCCCAGGGTGATCGTGTCGCTGCCGGAGCCGCCGGTCGCGGTGCCGTCGCCGCCGCCCTGCGGAGCCTGCTCGCTGCTGCACGCGACGAGCGCGGTGGCCGTGAGGGCGGCCAGGACGGCTGCCCCTGCGCGTCGGAAATTCCTGCTCATGTTCTCCTCCTTGAGACGCCGGTCGGCCGGTGTGCCCGGCCTACGGGTCCGCTCCGACCCTCCGGCAAGCTGGCGCTGTGACCGTTAACATACCGAAGTTGTGACCGGTCACATAGAGGCTGGCGGCGATCGGAAGTCACGATCCCGTAACTCCGTTGCCGCGGTCGCGAGGCACCGTGAGCGGGCCGTCAGCCCTCGTCGCCCTCGTCGCCGGGGAGCAGCCCGTCCAGGTCCGCCGCGATCATCTCGACGATGGTGTCCACCGTGACCCCGGGCCCGTTGCTCAGCTCGCCGATCTTCTCCCGGTCCTTGAGCACCACGATGCGGTCGCTCAGCCGCACCACCTCCTCCAGCTGGGAGGAGATGAAGACGACGGCCACCCCGTCCCCCGCCAGCTTCGCCACCCGGCGCTGGATGTCGAGCTTCGCGCCGATGTCGATGCCCTTCGTGGGCTCGTCGAGGATCAGGACGTGCGGCCGGGTGGCGAGCAGCCGAGCCAGCAGCACCTTCTGCTGCGTGCCCCCCGACAGCTCCCCGGCCGCACGGTCCAGGTCGTCGGGCGACAGGTGCAGGGCGTCCAGGTACGTGTCCACGACGGCGTCCTGCTCGCTGCGGGACAGCGGCCGCGACCACCCCCGGAGCGCCTGCAGCGCCAGCACGATGTTCTCCCGCACCGTGAGGCCGGCGACGATGCCGTCGTCCCGCAGGTTCTCGCTCGACATCGCGATCCGGTACCGCAGCGCCGCCCCCGGGCTGCGAAGCTGCACCCGGGTACCGTCCAGCCACAGCTCGCCGCCGTCGGGCCGCTCCACCCCGCTCATCAGGGAGGCGAGCTCGGTACGCCCCGACCCGCGCAGGCCCGCGAACCCGACCACCTCGCCCCGCGACAGGTCGAGGTCCGTGGCCTCCAGGGTGCCGCGCCGGCCGAGCGACGTCGCCCGCAGGGTCACGTCCCCCGACCCGGCGTAGTGGTGCGCGAGCCGCTGGGAGTGCAGCGCCTGCAGCGCGTGGATGTCCTCGCCGATCATCTTGGAGATCAGCTCGGCGCGCTCGACCTCGTCGGTGAGGTACTCCGCCACCACCCGGCCGCCCCGGAGCACCGTCATCCGGTCGCTCACCTCGAACACCTGCTCCAGGAAGTGGGAGACGAACAGCACCGCCACCCCCTGGTCGCGCAGCCTGCGCACGACGCCGAGCAGGCGGGCGGCCTCGTCCGCGTCGAGGCTGGAGGTGGGCTCGTCGAGCACGAGGACCCGCGGCTCGAGGACGATCGCGCGCGCGACCGCCACGAGCTGCTTGGTCGCGGGCGACAGCGTCTCCAGCGGCGCCCGCGGGTCGAGGTCCTCGATCCCCAGGGTGGCGAGCGCGGCCGACGCGCGCTCCCGGTTCCGCGCCCAGTCGATGCCGAACCAGCCGCGCACCTCGTGGCCGATCATCACGTTCTCGGCGACGGTCAGGTGCGGGCTCAGGTGCGACTCCTGGAAGACGGTCGCGATGCCGTCGGCCCGGCTGCGGGCGACGCCCGTCGGCGTGCGCGGCTCGCCGTCGACCAGCACCTCCCCCGACAGGATCGGGACCGTCCCCGTCAGCGCGCCGATGAGGGTCGACTTGCCGGCGCCGTTCTCCCCCATGAGCGCGTGCACCTCGCCGGGGTGCAGCAGGAGGTCCACGTCGTCGAGCACGCGGGTGCCCGACCGCTCCACGGTGATCCCGTACATCTCGACGACGGGCGCCTCGGCGGCCGTCCGGTCACCCATCAGCCGGACTTCCGTGGTGCGGCGCTCGAGGACCGCGCGACGATCTCCGCCGGGATCCGGGTCACGGTCGGCAGCTCCCGCTCCTCGATCGCGGCCCGCAGGACGTCGACGACGGCCACGCCGAGCGCGTCGAAGTTCTGCCGCACCGTCGTCAGCGGAGGGATGACGTGCCGAGCCAGCGGGACGTCGTCGAAGCCCACGACGCTGAGGTCGTCGGGCACCGAGAAACCCCGGTCGTGCAGGCCGTGGACCAGCCCGACCGCCATGTCGTCGTTCGCGACGAAGATCGCGGTGTACTCCGGCAGCTCGCGGATGCCGCGCGCGAAGTCGTACGCGAAGTCGGCCGACCAGTCGCCGACCACGATGGGCCGCTCGCGCAGCCCCCACGACTTCGCCCGGGCGTGGAACGCCCGCTCGCGGGTCCGGGCGTCGAGCCAGTCGAGCGGGCCCGCCAGGTGCAGGATGTCGCGGTGCCCGAGCGAGACGAGATGGTCGACCGCGAGCTCCGTCCCGGCCCGCTGGTCGACGGTGACCGTGAGGAACGTGGGGTCCTTGTCCGGCTTGACGACGAGCACCGGCACCCCGATGGTGATGCGGCGCAGCGCCGCGATCGACGAGGAGCGCGGAGCGACGACGCACAGCGCGTCGACGCCCTGCGCGATCAGGTGGTCCACGCCCTCCTGGGGCGTGATCTCCTCGCCCGCCTGCAGGAGCACCGAGCTCACCATGTACCCCGAGGCGCGGGCCGCGGACTCCACCGCGCGCAGCGTGCTCGTCGGCCCGTACGCCACCGCGCTCTCCACGAGCACCCCGATGCGGCGGCTGCGCTGGGTGGCCAGCGCCCGCGCCGTCATGTTCGGGCGGTAGTCGAGCTCGGCGATGGCCTCCTCGACCCGGCGCCGCGTGGACTCCCGGATGTGCGGGTGGTCGTTCAGCACCCGCGACACGGTCATGTAGGAGACGCCGGCGAGCTGCGCGACCTGCCGGATGTTCGGCTTCTCCGCACCGGGACTCGCCATGCGGGGCCTCCATCGGATTCGTCCGCCGGACGTCCTGCCGGTGGCGACCACAGCCTACCGAAAAGGCGGTCGGACCCGTGCTCCGCGGCAGCAGGCCGGGAGTCCGGGTCCGACCGCCTGCTCGGCGTCGGACCGCGCGAGGCGCGAGGTCAGCGGAGGGTCACAGGCCCTGGGCGAGGCGGTAGTACACCTGGTTCCAGCGCACCTGGTCGGCGAAGCCGCGGCGCGTGGTGCCCTCGTCGATGACGAGCAGCTCGGTGCGGGCGATGTTCGCGAACACCTCGAACGCCTCCACGCCGGCGGCGGTGGACATCACCGTGTGGTGCGCGCCGCCCGCGGTGAGCCAGGCCTCCGCGGAGGTGGTGAAGTCGGGGCGCGGCGCCCAGACGGCGCGGGCCACCGGCAGGTTCGGCAGGTCCTGCGTCGGCGGCACGACGTCGACCACGTTCGCGGTGAGGCGGAAGCGGTCGCGCATGTCGGCCAGGGACACGACGACGGCGCCCTCGGTGGCGTCGGCGTCGAACACCATGCGGACCGGGTCCTCCTTGCCGCCGATGCCCAGCGGGTGGATCTCCACGCGAGGCTTCGACGTCGTGAGGGACGGGCAGACCTCGAGCATGTGGGCGCCGAGGATGAGCTCGGACCCGGGCGTGAGGTCGTAGGTGTAGTCCTCCATGAGGGAGGCGCCGCCGGGCAGGCCCTCGCCCATGACCTTCGCCGCGCGCACCAGCACGGCCGTCTTCCAGTCGCCCTCGGCGCCGAAGCCGTACCCCTTGCTCATGAGGCGCTGGACGGCGATGCCGGGCAGCTGGCGCAGCGCGCCGAGGTCCTCGAAGTTGGTGGTGAACGCCTTGGCGCCGCGCTCGACGAGGAACGCCTCCATGGCGATCTCCTGGCGTGCCGCGTAGCGCAGCGACTCGTGCCGCTCCCCGCCCTGGCGCAGCTCGTCGGCCACGTCGTAGAGGTCCTCGTACTCCGCGACGAGCGCGTCGACCGCGGCGTCGTCCACGGCGTCGACCGCGGCCACGAGGTCGTTGACGCCCCACGTGTTCACGGACACGCCGAAGCGCAGCTCGGCCTCGGTCTTGTCGCCCTCGGTGACCGCGACGTTGCGCATGTTGTCGCCGAAGCGCACCAGCTTCAGCTCGTGCGTCGCGGCCCAGCCGGCGGCGCCGCGCACCCAGGTGCCGACGCGGCGGGTCACGGCCGGGTTCGACACGTGCCCGACGACGGTGGTGCGCGCGACGCCCAGACGCGTGGCCAGGTAGGCGTACTCGCGGTCGCCGTGCGCCGCCTGGTTGAGGTTCATGAAGTCGAAGTCGATGTCCGCCCACGGCAGCTCGACGTTCGCCTGGGTGTGCAGGTGCAGCAGCGGCTTGCGCAGCGCGTCCAGCCCGGAGATCCACATCTTCGCGGGGCTGAACGTGTGCATCCAGGTGATGACGCCCAGCACCTTGTCGTCCGCGTTGGCGTCGAGCATCGCGCGGCGGATCGACGCCGCGTCCTTGAGCACCGGCTTCCACACGACCGTCGCCGGCACGTCGGACGACGCGTCGAGCGCGCGGGCGACCTCCTGCGACTGCTCGGCGACCTGGCGCAGCGTGTCCTCGCCGTACAGGTCCTGGCTGCCGGTGAAGAACCAGACCTCGCGGTCGGCGTAGGGCTTGCTCATGGGTGTCCTCTCAGATCCTGGCTCGTCGGTGCTGGTCGGTGCTGCTTGTGCTGGTCGGCGCTGCTCGTGCTGGTCGGTGCCGTGCCGGCTCAGTGCTGGCCGTAGACGTTCTGGTAGCGGGCGTACAGCGAGTCCACGTGCTCCTGGGCGATGGGCAGGGGCTCGCCGAGCTGGCGCGAGACGTGCACGGTGCGGGCCACCTCCTCGCACATCACGGCGGCCTTGACCGCGGCGCGCGCGTCCTTGCCGATGGTGAACGGGCCGTGGTTGCGCATGAGCACCGCGGGGCTGCGCGACCCGCTGAGGGTCTCGACGATGCCGCGACCGATCGAGTCGTCGCCGATGATCGCGAACGGACCCACGGGGATCGGGCCGCCGAACTCGTCCGCCATCATCGTCAGCACGCAGGGGATCTCCTCGGCGCGCGCGGCCCAGGCCGTGGCGTACGTGGAGTGCGTGTGCACGACGCCGCCCACCTCGGGCATGTGGCTGTAGACGTAGGCGTGCGCCGCGGTGTCCGACGAGGGCGAGCGGTCGCCCTCGAGCAGGTTCCCGTCCAGGTCGCACACGACCATCGACTCGGGCGTGATGTCGTCGTACGCGACGCCCGAGGGCTTGATGACGAGCAGGTCGTCACCCTGGTCGTTGCGGACCCGCTCGGACACGTTGCCGGCGGTCCACACGACGAGCTCCCAGCGGGGCAGCTCGGCGTGCAGCGCGGCGACCTTCTCCTTGGCGGCGTCGACGGCGGCGCGCAGGTGCGCGGGGACCTCGGTGAGGGTGCTCATGGGTTTCTCCAGTGCGGGGGTCGGGACGTCAGAGGGCGGCGGTGGCCGCGCGCTCGACCGCGAGGCCGGCGGCGTACCGCTCCAGGTAGGCGGCGAAGCCGGCGACGTCGGCGGCGTCGGGCTCCGCGACGTCGAGCCGGGCGTCGGCGAAGACACGCTCGGCGAGGTAGGCGTCGAGGGCGGGCGCGCCGTCCGTCGCGTCGGCGACGGCGCGGGCGTACGCCGCGAGGACGGCGATGCCCCAGGCGCCGCCCTCCCCCGCGGTCTGCCCGACGGCGACGGGGGCGTCGATCGCGCCGGCCAGCAGGCGCTGGGCCACGCCGGCGGTCTTGAACAGCCCGCCGTGCGCGAACATCGTGTCGATCGCGACGCCCTCCCCGTGCAGCACGCGCATGCCGAGCGCGAGCGTGCCGAACACGCCGTAGAGCTGGGTGCGCGCGAAGTTCGCCAGCGTGAGGCGGCTGTCCGGGGTGCGGACCACGAGCGGCCGGCCGGCGTCGAGCCCGGTGATGGGCTCCCCGGCGAGGTAGTTGTACGCGAGCAGGCCACCGCCGTCGGGCGCGCCGTCGAGCGCCGCACGGAAGAGCGCGCCGAAGACGGCGTCCGGCTCCGCGGGCTGCCCGAGCGCGGCCGCGAACTGGCCGAAGACGCCCGCCCACGCGTCGAGCTCGCTGGCGCCGTTGTTGCAGTGCACCATCGCGACGAGGTCGCCGGCGGGGGTGGTGACGAGGTCGAGCTCGTGGTGGACGGCGGCGAGCGGCTGCTCGAGCACCACCATGGCGAAGATCGACGTGCCCGCGCTGATGTTGCCGGTGCGCGGCGCCACCGAGCCGGTGGCGACCATGCCGGTGCCGGCGTCGCCCTCGGGCGGGCAGAGCAGCACGCCGGGCTGCAGCGTGCCCGTCGGGTCGAGCAGGGCGGCGCCCTCGACGGTGAGCCGGCCCGCGTCCGCGCCGGCGGTGAGCACCTGCGGCAGCAGGCCCTCGACGTGCAGGCCGGGCCGCTTGGCCGCGGCCAGGTGGCGGAACTGCTCCAGCATCCGCTGGTCGTAGTCGTGGGTGGCGGGGTCGACCGGGAACATGCCGGAGGCGTCGCCGACGCCGAGCACGTGCCGTCCGGTGAGCGCACGGTGCACGTACCCGGCCAGCGTCGTCAGGGACGCGATCTGCGGCACGTGCGGCTCGTCGTCGAGGATGGCCTGGTACAGGTGCGCGATCGACCAGCGCAGCGGGATGTTGTACCCGAAGAGCGCGGAGAGCTCCGCGGACGCCGGCCCGGTGCTGGTGTTGCGCCACGTGCGGAACGGGACGAGGAGCTCGCCGTCGGCGTCGAACGGCAGGTAGCCGTGCATCATCGCCGAGACGCCCAGCGCCGCGTAGGTGGTGGGGCGCACGCCGAAGCGCCGCTCGACGTCGTCGACCAGCGCGGCGTAGGCGCCCTGCAGGCCGGCGTGCACGGCGTCGAGCGAGTACGTCCAGACACCGTCGGCGAGCTCGTTCTCCCAGGCGTGGGAGCCGCTCGCGAGGGGCGCGTGGTCCGGTCCGACGAGGCACGCCTTGATGTTGGTGGACCCGAGCTCGATGCCGAGCGACGCGCGCCCCGCGACGATCGCCTCCCGGATCGCGGACGTGCCGTCCGGCTGCGCCGCCTGCGTCATCGTTGCTCCGTCCCCTGCCCGGCTGCCGGGCGTCGTCGAGATGTGCTGAGAGGCCACCGGAACCGAGGTGGCTGCCATCGATGTTAGCGCTCACATGGCATGCTCCCCAACCCCCGAGGTAGCACCCCTTTCCGCGAGGTAGTGCAGCGCACCGCGAGGTAGTAGCAAACCCCGCGAGGTAGTCGCAAACCCCGCGAGGTAGCAGCGAACACCGCGAGGTAGTTCACCATCCCACGAGGTAGTGCGGAAGATCTCGAAGCAACCGGGGCCAGGACCGGACTACCTCGCGGGCTTCCGCACTACCTCGCGGACTCACGCACTACCTCGGCACACCCCGCACTACCTCGCGGGGTTGCGCACTACCTCGGCCCGCCCGCACTACCTCGGCACGCCCCGCACTACCTCGCGGGGTTGCGCACTACCTCGGCACGCCCCGCACTACCTCGCGGGGTTGCGCACTACCTCGGCACGCCCCGCACTACCTCGCGGAACGTGGTCACTTTCCTGCACGGCCGGGCGGGGCGACGACGGTCAGGGACGCCGGATCGCTGCGCACGGTGCCGTGGGCGTTGGCGACGACAGCTCGCACGAGCGTCCCGTCGTCCTGTGCCGAGGGGTGCCGGATCGTCCAGCGTGCGACGCCGTCCGTGGCGCGGGCGGCGGCGACCGGGGCGGCGCCCCAGGTCGCGCCGTCGTCGTCGGAGACCTCCCACGTGACGACCGGGACGGGCGTCCCCGCGACCTCGACACGGAACGTCGCCGGCTGCTTCGCCCGGACCTGCACGTCGCGGGGCGCCACGGTCACGGCCGGCAGCTCCACCGTCTGGTCCACCACCGGCCAGCCGTCCTGCCAGCCCAGCCGCTGCAGGCCGAGGGTGGGGAACCCGGGGATCTCCTCGTTCGCACCGTCGTAGTAGTGGAAGGCGAGCACCCCGTCCGACACGGACTGGCCGCCCGGGCCGACCACGGCACCGTGCGACTCCAGGAGCACCGTGCCGCCGCCACCGAGCATGTCCTTGCCGTCCTGGTCGAGGTACGGCCCGGTCACGTCGCGCGACCGCCCGACCGCCACCTTGTACGTGCTGTCGAGGCCGCGGCAGCACGCGTCGAAGGACACGAAGAGGTAGTACCAGCCGTCGTGGGCGTAGATGTACGGCGCCTCGACGGGGTTGCCCGCCATGAACCGGTCCACGAGGTGGGTGGCGTTCTGGAGCGCGCCGTCCGCGAGCTTGCCGCTCGGCCACTCGAGCTCCACCAGGAACACGCCGTACCAGTACGAGCCGATGGCCATGTACGGGGTGCCGTCCGCACCCTCCACGATGCCGGCGTCGATGGCGTTGAAGGTCTTGCCCCCGGCGATGTCCGCCGGGGAGGTGATCACCGGCCCCTGGTCCACCCAGGCGTAGTCCGGGTCCTCGGGGTCGAGGGTGGTGTTGGTGGCGAGTGCGGTGACGGACGTGTTGGTGCCGAAGCGCGACGCCGAGTAGTAGAGGTAGTAGGTGCCGTCGTGCTCGTAGACCTCCGGGGCCCACAGGTTGTCCGGCAGGGCGCCGTCCGCGAAGCGCTCGTCGATCCAGGCGGGGATCTCGTCCCACACCGTGCCGTCGTACGCCCACGTCACGCCCTCGTCGTGGCTCGACCACATCTGGATCGTGCCGCCGTTCTCGCGGTTCACGAGCCCCGTCGAGTAGACGCGCCACGTGCCGTCGTCGTCGATCACGAGCGCCGGGTCGTGCACGGGCGCCGTCTCCCCCGCGACCGACAGGCCGCCGGTCGGCAGCGCGGGCTTCCCGCGGGCCGCGACCTCGGTGCCCACCGCTCCCGGACCGGCGAGCGCCGTCCCGCCGGCGGCCGAGGTCAGGGCGACCAGCGCCGTCGCCACCAGGGCCGCCGCGAGCGCCCGTCTCGTCGATGATCTGCGCATCTCAACTCCTCTACAACGATGTAGAACGTGACGCGGCGAATCTACCCACCCTCGAGGCGGCGGTCAACGGTCGGGGACCCTCCAGGGCCGACGTGCGGTCAGCGCGCCGGCGGCGGCGCCGTGCTCGAGCGGACGACGAGCTCGGGCAGGATCCGCTCGGTGGGCACGGGGCCGGACCCGAGCGCCGCGACCACCATCGCGACGCTCCGCTCCCCCAGCACCGCGAACGGCTGGCGCACCGTCGTCAGCGGCGGCACGAAGTACGCGGCGCCCGCGACGTCGTCGAACCCCATCACCGACACGTCGTCCGGCACCGAGACACCGCGCTCCCAGAACGCGCGCAGGACGCCCAGCGCGAGCTGGTCGTTCCCGGCGAGCACGGCGGTGGGGCCCTCCTGGGCGGCGACCGCCTCGGCGAGGTCACGACCGGCGGCATACCCGTCCTCCGCCGACCACGAGCACACCCGCGGCCGGCTGGGGACGATCCCGCGCGCCTCGAGGGCCTCGCGCCACCCGGCGGCGCGCTCGCGCGCGTCGAACCAGTCCTGGGGGCCGGCCACGTGCAGCACGTCGCGGTGGCCGAGGTCGAGCAGGTGGTCCGTGGCGGCGCGGGCGCCCGCTCGCTGGTCGACGGCGAGCGAGAGCGTCGTCGGGCCGGCCCCGGTGGTGCCCGCGTCCCGCGGGAGGTGCTCGAGCGCCGCGACCACCAGCACGGGCACGGGCGCGCGGAACGACTCGACGGCGGCAGCGACGTCGTCCTGCGGCGCGATGACGACGATGGCCTCGACGCCCTGGTCCATGAAGTGCTCCAGGGCCTCGTGCATCTCTGCGGCGTCGTACCGCCGCAGGGAGGCGACCGAGACGAAGTAGCCGTGGTCGCGGGCCGCGCCCTCGATCGCGATGAGCGTGCTCGTCGGGCCGAACAGGGCCGACCCGGTCGTCACGACGCCGAGGGTGGTCGAGCGCGCCGTCGCCAGGGCCCGGGCGGCGCTGTTGCGCCGGTACCCGAGCGTGGCGATCGCGGCGAGCACGCGCTGTCGCGTCTCGCCGCGCACGCTCGGGTGGTCGTTGAGCACCCGTGACACCGTCTGGTGCGAGACGCCGGCGACGGCCGCGACGTCAGCCATGGACGGCCGGCGCGAGCGGGGGCGCGCGCCGGCCTGACCGTCGGCTTCGGTCATCGCTCCTCGGCCGCGTTCCTCGCGTCGACCTCGTCGAGCACCCGGCGCAGGTAGGTCAGCGTGAGCTTGCCCGCGGCACGGTCGTACTGCTCCTCGTAGCCGTGCTTGGTGTACATCGCGAGGTTGCGCTTGGAGTCCTTGCCGGTGAACGCCCAGACCTCGGTCACCTCCGAGGGCAGGAACTGCAGGATGGCGAACATCAGGGACGTGCCGATGCCCTTGGCCTGCTGGTCCGGCGCGACGGCCAGACGGCCGATCGTGGCCCGCTCGCCCTCGATCTCGAGCCGCAGGGAACCGACGAGGCGGTGCCCCTCCCACGCGCCGACGGTCACGACGTCGTCGCGCGCCATGTCCTCGCGCAGGTCGTGCAGGGTCTGGGTCAGCGGCGGGATGTGCGGGTCGTCGTAGAGCTGTGCCTCGCTGACGAACGCCGCACGGCGCAGGGTCAGCAGCTCGCCCGCGTGGGCGTCGTCGACGAGCTCGATCCGCAGCGGGTCCGCCGCGCCCTCGTGCTCGACTTCCTGGGCGTCGGTGCCTGGTGCCTCGCTCATGGGGACATCGTCGCAGACGGACGGCGGACGTGTCGTCGCGCGTCGCGGGCCGTCGGCCACAATGGACCGGTGACCACCGAATGGGTTCTGACGATCTCCTGCCCCGACCGTCCCGGCATCGTGCACGCGGTGGCGGGCGTGCTGGCCGAGCACGGCGGGAACATCACGGAGTCGCAGCAGTTCGGCGACCCGGCGTCGGGACGGTTCTTCATGCGCGTCCAGGTCGAGGCGGACGCGGGCCGCGACGTGCTCACGGCAGCGGTCGCGCCCGTCGCGGAGCGGTTCGGGATGACGTGGGAGCTCGACGTCGTCGGCCGCCGCCTGCGCACCCTGGTGCTGGTCAGCAAGGCCCCGCACTGCCTGGTCGACCTGCTGTACCGCGAGCGGTACCAGGGCATGCCCGTCGACGTCGTGGGCGTGGTCGGCAACCACCCCGACCTGGCGGACATGGCGGAGTTCTACGGCAAGCCGTTCCACCACGTGCCGGTCACGAAGGACACGAAGGCGCAGGCGGAGGACCGGCTGCGGGGGCTCGTCGCCGAGCTCGACGTCGAGCTGGTCGTCCTCGCGCGCTACATGCAGATCCTGTCGGACGAGCTGTGCCGCGACCTCGAGGGCAAGGTCATCAACATCCACCACTCGTTCCTGCCGAGCTTCAAGGGCGCGCGGCCCTACGCCCAGGCGCACGACCGAGGGGTCAAGCTCATCGGCGCGACGTCGCACTACGTGACGGGCGACCTCGACGAGGGCCCGATCATCGAGCAGGACGTCGAGCGGGTGGACCACTCGCGGGCCGTGGCCGACCTGGTCGCCCTCGGCGAGGACGTCGAGCGCCGCACCCTCGCCCGCGCGGTGCGGTGGCACGCCGAGCACCGCGTCCTGCTCGACGGCCATCGCACGGTCGTCTTCCGCTGAGCCGGCGGCACGAAGCACGGTTCGACCCGGCCGACCCGAGGCCGAGCACGCGACAGGCGCCCGACCCGTCCGCGGAGGACGGGTCGAGCGCCTGTGCCTAGCAGTGCCTGGCTGTGCCTCCCTGGGCCTACCCAGGGCCGCGATCGGTCAGGCAGGACCGATCACTTGGTGAGGCCCTCCAGGTTCGGGTCGCCCGCGTAGACCTCGGCCGCGTTGTCCTTGGTCACGATGACGGGCTCGAGCAGGTTGGCCGGGACCACCTTGACGCCGTTGTCGTACGACTTGGTGTCGTTGACCTCGGGGTCCTCGCCCGCCTTGTAGGAGTTGACGGCGTCGATCGTGGCCTGGACGAGCTTGCGCGTGTCCTTGTAGATCGTGGAGTACTGCACGCCGTTCATGATCGACTTGACCGACTCGACCTCGGAGTCCTGACCGGTGAGGACCGGGACGTCCTTGCCGGCCTGCTTGGCCGACGTCAGCGCCGCACGGGCGAGGGTGTCGTTCGGCGAGAGGACGCCGTCGAGGTCCTTGTCCTTGTAGCTGCCGGACAGGATCGTGTCCATGCGGTTCTGGGCGTTCTCCGCCTCCCAGCCCTGCGTGGCGGTCTGCTGCTGGCTGGTCTGACCCGACTGCACGACGAGCGTCTTGTCGTCGATCTTCGGCTGGAGCACGCTCATCGCGCCCTCGAAGAACGGCTTGGAGTTCGCGTCGTCGGGCGAGCCGGAGATCAGCTCGATGTTGTACGGGCCGTCACCCTTGCGGTCCTTGAGGCCCTCCAGGAGCGACTGGCCCTGGAGCTCGCCGACGTGGAAGTTGTCGAACGCCTCGTAGACGTCGACCGCGTCCGTGTTCTGCAGGAGACGGTCGTAGGCGATGACCGGGATCCCGGCGTCCTTCGCGGCCTTGAGCTGCGACCCGAGCTGCGAGCCGTCGATGGCGCCCACGACGAGCACCTTCACGCCCTGCTCGATCATGGCCTGGATCTGGTTCTGCTGCTCCGAGACGCCGCCGTTGGCGAACTGCACGATCGGGTCGTACCCGGCCTCGGTGAGACCGTCGTTGAACAGGTTCTCGGCGAGCACCCAGTTCTCCGACGTCTTCTGGGGCAGGGCGACGCCGATCTTGGCGCCGTCCTCGAACCCTGCGGCCGCGGAGGCGCCGCCGCTCTCCTCGGACGAGGGGCCACCGCGGTCCGAGGACGAGCATCCGGTCAGCGCCAGCGCGCCGGCCGCGGCCAGGGCGACGAGCCCTGTCGCGAGCTTGGTCTTCATGGGGTCCCACTTTCTCTTCGCGACACCCGCCGTCGGGTGCCAGTTCGTGGACAGATCTGTGTGGTGCCAGGGACGCGCGGTCAGCCTCGGGAGGTCGCGCCGTCCGTGACCGGCACCTCGGGCTGGCTCTCGTCGGTGCCCGGCGTCGCGCCGGTCCCCTTCTTCCCCAGCCAGGGGAAGACCAGGCCGATGATCGACGGGCGGCCCGTCACCTTGCTGTGCACGTCGAACGCCACGGCGACCAGCAGCACGAGGCCCTTGATGATCTGCGTGGTGTCGGAGCCGACGCCCATGAGCTGGAGGCCGTTGTTGAGCACCGCCATGACGAGGCCACCGATGACGGAGCCGACGACGGTCCCGACGCCGCCGGAGACCGCGGCCCCGCCGATGAACACGGCGGCGATGGCGTCGAGCTCCCACATGTTGCCGTCGGACGGGCCGGAGGCGGTCGCTCGGCCGACGAAGACCATGCCCGCGACGGCCGCCAGGATCGACATGTTCATCATGACGAAGAAGTTGACGTGCCGGATGTTGATGCCGGAGAGCGCGGCCGCCGCCCGGTTGCCGCCGACGGCGTACACGTGCCGGCCGCCGATCGTCCGGGACGCGACGAAGTTGTACAGGATGACGAGCGCCACGAGCACGATGCCGGCGATCGGGAAGGACGTGCCGTACCGGCCGCTGCCGAACAGGTAGGTGACGTAGCCGATCACGGCGACCACGACGACGACCCGGACCACGACGACCCAGACCGGCGGCTGCTCCAGGCCGAGGCGCGAGGCGCGCGCCCGGCGGCGCAGCTCGGACCAGACCACGGCGGCGATCGCGAGCAGGCCCAGCACGAGGGTCGAGTTGTTGATGCCGGTGTTCGGCCCCCACTCGGGCAGGTAGCCTGCGCCGAGCTGCTGCAGCTCCTCGGGCACCGGCACCGTGGACGAGTGCCCGATGCGCTGGTTGAGGCCGCGGAACAGCATCATGCCGGCGAGGGTCGTGATGAAGCCGGGGATGCCGACGTAGGCGACCCAGAACCCCTGCCAGGCGCCGATCACCGCGCCCACGACCAGGCCGAGCAGGATGCCGGCCCACCAGGGGATGCCCCAGTCGCGCAACGCGATGGCCACGATGATGCCCGTGACCGCGGCGACCGAGCCCACCGACAGGTCGATGTGCCCGGCGATGATCACCAGCACCATCCCGATCGCGAGGATGAGGATGTAGGAGTTGCCGATGATGATGTTCTGGGCGTTGGAGGCCGTGAGGACCAGGCCACCGGTGGCGATCTGGAAGTAGGCGAGGAGCGCCAGGAGGGCGAGCACCATGCCGTACTGCCGGATACCCCCGCCGAACAGCTGCTTGAGTGACGACATCGTCGTGAGTTCCTTCTCGTGGGTCGGTCTGGTCAGCGCGCGGCGGCCGTGGGGGCGCCGGTCATGAGCCGCATGAGCTCTTCCTGCGTGGCGTCCTCGCGGGACAGCTCACCGGTCACCCGGCCCTCGAAGACCGTGTAGATCCGGTCGCAGAGGCCGAGGAGCTCCGGCAGCTCGGACGAGATGACGACCACCCCCTTGCCTTGGTCCGCGAGGCGGTGGACGAGACCGTAGATCTCGTACTTGGCGCCGACGTCGATGCCGCGGGTCGGCTCGTCGAGGATGAGGAGCTCGGGCTCCGTGAACATCCACTTCGCGAGCAGCGCCTTCTGCTGGTTGCCGCCGGACAGCGTGGCGACGCCGTCGCGCACGCTGGGCGACTTGATCCCCAGCGACTTCCGGTACTCCTCCGCGGCGAGGTACGCCTGGTCGTGGTCGATGACCGGGCCGGTCGACACCCGCGGCAGGTTCGCCGAGACGACGGTCTGCTGGATGGTGTCGAGCAGGTTGAGCCCGAGGGTCTTGCGGTCCTCGGAGACGTACGCGATGTGGTGCTGGATGGCGGACAGCACGTCGGGCACCACGATCTCCCGGCCGTCCATCCGGATCGTGCCGCCCAGGTACCGGCCGTAGCTGCGGCCGAAGATCGACCGCGCCAGCTCGGTACGGCCGGCGCCCATGATGCCCGCGAAGCCGACGATCTCCCCGCGGCGCACGTGGAACGCCGACTGCTTGCACACGAGCCGGCCGGGCACGGCGGGGTGCTCGACGGTCCAGCCCTCCACCTCGAAGAAGGTCTCCCCGATCTGGGGGGTGTGGTCGGGGAACCGGGAGGCGAGGGAGCGGCCGACCATGCCGCGGATGATGCGGTCCTCGTCGATCCCGCCGCCGCGCACGTCGAGCGTCTCGACGGTGCGGCCGTCGCGGATGATCGTGATCGAGTCGGCGATCTCCTCGATCTCGTTGAGCTTGTGGGAGATCATGATGCTGGTCAGGCCCTTGGCGCGCAGCCCGCGCAGCAGGTCCAGCAGGTGCTCGGAGTCGTCCTCGTTGAGGGCGGCCGTCGGCTCGTCGAGGATCAGCAGCCGCACGTCCTTGGCGAGCGCCCGGGCGATCTCCACGAGCTGCTGCTGCCCGACGCCGAGGTTCTTGATCAGGGTGTCGGGCGACGCGCGCAGGCCGACGCGGGCGAGCAGCTCGGCCGCCCGCTGCCGCGCGGTCTCCCAGTCGATGCCGACCCGGCCGCGCACCTCGTTGCCGAGGAAGATGTTCTCCGTGACCGACAGCTCGGGGATGAGCGCGAGCTCCTGGTGGATGATGACGATCCCGGCGTGCTCGCTGGCGCGGATGTCCTTGAACTCCACGACCTCGCCCTGGTAGCGGATCTCCCCGGAGTACGAGCCGTAGGGGTAGACGCCCGACAGGACCTTCATGAGCGTCGACTTGCCGGCGCCGTTCTCACCGCAGATGGCGTGGATCTCGCCCGCACGGACCTCGAGCGAGACGTCGTCCAGGGCCCGGACCCCGGGGAACTCCTTGGTGATGGACCGCATCTCGAGCACGGCGTGGTGTTCGGTCATGACTCTCCTTCGAGCGGCGGGCCGTCCGCAGGTGACAGTCCGGTAAGCAGCGCACCGGCGACGCTAGACCCGCAGATTTCTTGTCGTCAACTTCCGAAGGCAACCTGTGTCGCGGCTGTGACCTTTCACCCGCAGCCGTGCGGTCAGGCCGCGCCCGTGATCGCCGCGAGGATCTCCTCGTGCCGGGCCGCGGCGGGGAACGAGCCGTTGTTGCGGCCGTGCCGCAGCACCTCGATCCGGTCGGACACCGCGCGCACGTCGTTGAGGTTGTGGCTGATGAGGATCACCCCGAGGCCCAGCTCCCGGAGCCGCTCGATGTGCGTCAGCACCTCGGCGGTCTGCGCCACGGACAGCGCCGCCGTCGGCTCGTCGAGCACCACGATGCGCGGGTTGCCGATGAGGGTGCGGGCGATGGCGACCGCCTGCCGCTGACCGGCCGACAGGTGCCGCAAGGGGGTGCGCACCGACGGGATGCGCACGGTGAGGTGCGCGAGCAGCTCGCGCGTCTCGATCTCCATCCGGCCGTCCTGCAGCAGGCCTCCGCGGCCCCGCAGCTCCTGGCCCAGGAAGACGTTCGCCGTGACGTCGAGGTTCTCGCACACGGCCAGGTCCTGGAACACGCTGGCGACGCCGAGCTGGTTCGCCGCGGACGGCGAGGGGATCGAGACCGGCTCGCCGTTGATCTCCACCTGGCCCGAGCTGGGCGTGAGCACGCCCGCGACGACCTGGGCGAGCGTCGACTTCCCCGCGCCGTTGTCGCCCACCAGGGCGACCACCTCGTGCGCGTGCACCTCGAGGTCGACGTCGACCAGGGCCTCGACGGCCCCGAAGTACTTGCTCACCTGCCGCAGGGCGAGCAGCGGCGTTCGTCGCGCCGTCACTGGGCCTCCTTCCCCGTCATCGCTCGTACCGGCACGTCGTCCGTCCGCTCCAGCAGGTCCGTGCTCTGCAGGGCGAGCGCGAGGGTCCCCTCGAGCTCGGCCCGTGGCCCGAGCGCCGCCGGCACCACCTCCAGCGGCGTCACCTGGTTGAGCATCGTGCGACGACGCAGCGCCTCCCGCAGCGGGCGCAGGAAGATCTCGCCCGTCTGGGCCAGCACCCCGCCCACCACGACGCGCTCGGGGTTCAGGGCCGTCGCCAGGCCGGCGACGACGCCGCCGATCACCGTACCGGCGTCGGCGACGATCTCGCGACAGCCCGGGTCGTCGTCGTTCACCAGGCGGACCACGTCGCGCAGCGTGAGGTTGCCGTGGCTGGAGCGCAGCGGCTCCAGCAGCGCCCTGTCCCCGACGACGGTGTCGAGGCAGCCGCGGCTGCCGCACGAGCAGATGCGTCCGGCCGGGTCCACCTGCACGTGGCCGATCTCGCCGGCGGTCCCGGCGACGCCGCGGTGCACCCGCCCGCCGAGGACGATCCCGGCGCCGACCCCGTGCCCCGCGCGGACGTACAGCGCGTCGTGCACCTCCCGGGCCGCGCCCACGGTGCTCTCGGCCAGGGCGCCGAGGTTGGCGTCGTTGTCGACGTAGACCGGGCGGGCGAGCCGTTTCTCCAGGACCTGGGCCACGGGCACGCCGTCCCAGCCCCGCAGGATCCCGCGCACGGTGACCTGGCCGGACGCGGCGTCGACGGGCGCGGGCAGGCCGAGCCCGATCCCGAGGACCTCGTCCAGCTCGGCGCCGACCCGCTCCAGCAGGTCGACCACGAGGAGCGCGGCCCGGTCCAGGCTGGTGTCGGCGCGGTGCTCCGCGGGCAGCGGCATCACCTGCTCGGCCAGCACCTCGTGCGAGACGTCGGCGATGGCGACGGTCAGGGTCCGGGTGCCGACGAGGATCCCGGCCACGATCCCCACCCGGTGCGCGAGCGTGACGAGCTGGGCGCGGCGGCCCGACCGGATCGTGTTGCGGACCTCGACCAGCTCGGCCGCGACCAGCTCCTTGACGATCGTCGAGACCGTCGCCTGCGAAAGGCCGGTGGCAGCGGCCAGCTCGACCTGCGTGAGGCCGCCGTGGTGCTTGACCGTGTCCACGACCCGGGCACGGTTGGCCTCGCGCAACGAGGACTGCGAGCCCGCCATCGCACGCCGTCCTCTCACGACCGGAAGTCTATGGTGCGACGGCACGCAGGACGGCGACCGGGCGCCGTCCTGCGTGCCGTGGGAAAGGTCCCGGGAGGGACCCGTGATCAGCGCAGGCTCGCGGCCCGGCGCCGGTTGTAGATGTCGAACGCGACGGCCAGCAGGAGCACGAGGCCCTTGACGATCGGCTGCACCGCCTGGGAGACGCCCATCAGCTGCATGCCGTTCGACATGACCGCCATGATGAGGCCACCGATGATCGCGCCGCCCACGCGGCCGACGCCGCCCGAGGTGGACGCGCCGCCGATGAAGCAGGCGGCGATGGCGTCCAGCTCGAACATGTTGCCGGCGCCCGGCTGCGCGCCGTTCACGCGGGACGAGTACACGATGCCCGCGACCGAGGCCAGCAGGCCCATGTTCACGAAGATCCAGAAGTTGACCCGGCGCACGCGCACGCCCGACAGCTCGGCGGCGTGCTTGTTGCCGCCCACCGCGTACACGTGGCGGCCGAACACCGAGCGCTGCGTGACGAGGGCGTACACGATCACGAGGACCGCGAGGATGATCAGGACGACGGGCAGGCCGCGCGAGACGGACAGCTGGTAGCCGAACCACATGACGACGACGGCGACCACGACGAGCTTGGTCACGAACAGCGGCATCGACTCGACCGTCTGCTGGTACGCGATCTTGCCGCGGCGCGTGCGCCACTGGCTCACGGCGTACCCGACGACCGCGATGGCGAAGACCACCAGGGTGAAGACGTCGAAGCCGTTCCCCCCGAGGAGCCCGTTGAGGAAGCCGTTGGCGATCTTGTAGTACGTGCCGCCGAAGGGCGACAGCGAGACGTTGTCGAGCACCACGTAGGTGAGGCCGCGGAACAGCAGCATGCCCGCGAGGGTGACGATGAACCCCGGGATACCGACGTAGGCGACCCAGAATCCCTGCCAGGCCCCGACGAGGAGGCCCACGACGAGCGCGGCCAGCACGCCCATCCACCACGGCAGACCCTCGCGGATCACCACGACCGCCGAGACGGCGCCGGTGAGCGCCACGACCGACCCGACGGACAGGTCGATCTGGCCGGCGACGATGATCATCACCATGCCGATCGCGAGGATCAGGATGTACGAGTACTGCAGGACGATGTTCGTGATGTTCGTCGGCGACAGGAACATCGGGTTCAGCGCGGCGAACAGGGCGACGATCGCGATCAACGCGATGAAGATCCCGCTCTGCCGCAGGTTCCGGGTGAGCAGGTCCCGGACCCCGGCGATGGCGTTCATGAGGCGATTTCCTTCGTGGGCAGGGGCTGGTCACGCTCGATGGTCATGAGCTCCATGAGACGCTCCTGCGTCGCGTCCGCGACGGGCACGTCACCGGTGATCCGACCGAAGGCGAGGGTGTAGATGCGGTCGCAGACGCCGAGCAGCTCGGGCAGCTCGGAGGAGATGACGACGACGGCCTTCCCCGCGGCGACCATCTTGTTGATGATCGTGTAGATCTCGTACTTGGCGCCGACGTCGATACCGCGGGTCGGCTCGTCGAGGATGAGCACGTCCGGCTCGGTGTACAGCCACTTGGACAGCACGACCTTCTGCTGGTTGCCGCCCGAGAGCTGACCGACGACGGACGTGACCGTCGGCGTCTTGATGTTGAGGCTCTGCCGGTACTCCTCGGCGACCCGCAGCTCCTCGTTGCCGTTCACCCAGCCGCGCGGGGCGAGCTTGCCCAGCCCGGCCGACGAGATGTTCCGGCGGATGTCCTCGATGAGGTTGAGCCCGTAGACCTTGCGGTCCTCGGTGGCGTAGGCGATGTGGTGCTCGATCGCCTCGGGGACGGTGCGGGCCTGGATCTCCTTGCCGTCCTTGTACAGACGGCCGGAGATGTTGCGCCCGTAGGAGCGGCCGAAGACGCTCATGGCGAGCTCGGTGCGCCCGGCGCCCATGAGGCCGGCGATGCCCACGACCTCGCCCGCGCGCACGTGGAAGGACGCGGAGTCGATGACCTTGCGGCCGACCTGCGTGGGGTGGAAGACGGTCCAGTCCTCCACCCGCAGGACCTCGTCGCCCACGACCGAGGAGCGCTCGGGGAAGCGGTTCTCCAGGTCGCGGCCGACCATGCCGCGGATGATGCGGTCCTGCGTGGAGGTCGGCTCGGACATGTCGAGCGTCTCGATCGTGCGCCCGTCGCGGATGATGGTGGTGCGGTCCGCGATCTCGGCGATCTCGTTGAGCTTGTGGGAGATGATGATCGAGGTGATCCCCTGCTCCTGCAGGCCTCGCAGGAGGCCCAGGAGGTGCTCGGAGTCGGTGTCGTTGAGGGCGGCCGTCGGCTCGTCGAGGATGAGCAGGCGCACCTCCTTCGACAGCGCCTTCGCGATCTCGATGAGCTGCTGCTTGCCGACGCCGAGCTGGTTCACCGGCGTCACCGGGTTCTCGTCCAGGCCCACGCGCTTCAGCAGCGCCGCGGCCTCGGAGTTGGCCTTGTTCCAGTCGACGAGCCCGCCGCGGCCGCGCCGCTCGTTGCCGAGGAAGATGTTCTCGGCCACGGACAGGTACGGCACCAGGGCGAGCTCCTGGTGGATGATGACGATGCCCTCGCGCTCGGAGTCGTTGATCGACCCGAACTCGGCGGTCTTCCCGTCGTAGACGATCTCGCCGCCGTAGGTGCCGTGCGGGTACACGCCCGACAGCACCTTCATCAGCGTGGACTTGCCGGCGCCGTTCTCGCCGCAGATCGCGTGGATCTCGCCCTGCCGGACGTCCAGGCTCACGCCCGCGAGCGCCTTGACGCCCGGGAACTCCTTGGTGATCTCTCGCATCTCGAGGATCGTGCTCATGCGCCCCTCCTTCGGGGGTGCGGGTCCCGGCCCGTCCGTGAGGACGGGCC
>NZ_JBSHCR010000069.1:0-21820 GCF_053615895.1 Isoptericola sp. NPDC055881 | reverse complement strand
GTTCGGTCTCGTCCTGCGCGCGGACGAGACCGAACCGCTACGTCGACGGTGGTCAGGCGACGTGCTCCGCGAGGAACTCGGCCCACGTCTGCTTGCCGACGGCGCGGTCGGGCGCGAGGTTGCCGCCCGCCGCGTACGCGCGCGACGCCGCCCCCGGGACGCGCACCGGCATCGTCGGGCGTCGGGAGCCGACGGCGTCGAGGTAGGCGCGCACCATCGCGCGGAACGTGAGCACCTCGGGCCCGGCGACGTCCGGCACCCGCCCCTGCGGCTCCCCGTGCGCCAGCTCCACGAGCCGGGCCGCGACCTCGTCGGCCGCGATCGGCTGCGCCTGCCAGCCGGTGGGCGTCGGCACGACGGGCAGCTTCGCGAGCGCGCGGGCGGCGATGAGCACGAGCTCGTGGAACTGCGTGGCGCGCAGGTTGGTCCACGCGATCCCGGACTCCTCCAGCACCCGCTCCTGGGCCAGCTTGCTCGCCATGTAGCCGAGGGCGCGGCGGTCGAAGGCCGACCGCACCGGCACCTTCTCCGCACCCACCACCGAGATGTTCACCAGGTGCGGCTGCGCGCCCGCGTCGCGGACCGCGCGCACCAGCGCCCTCGCCATCGGCTCGTTGTGCAGCTGGTCGCCGGCGAGGTGGACCACGACCTCCGCGTCACCCACGGCCTGCGCCAGCCCCTCGCCCGTCTCCCAGTCCGCGACGACGTACCGCACGCCGTCCGCCGACGCGTGCGGGCTCCGGCTCACGACCCGGACCTCCTCGCCCGCGCGCACCAGGCGGGGCACCACCAGCCTGCCGAGGTACCCCGTGCCACCGGTGACCAGGATGCGTGCGCTCATGCCGTCCTCCTCCGTGGGCGCGCGACCGCCGCGCGTCCTGCACCTTCGACGACGCGGCGCCGGCGGACGTGACACCTGCCCGCAGATCCACGCCTGCGCTCACGCACCGACGTAGTCCGCCAGGTGCTCGCCGGTGACGGTGGACCGCGACGCCACGAGGTCGGCGGGCGTGCCCTCGAAGACGACCTTCCCGCCGTCGTGCCCGGCACCGGGGCCGAGGTCGATGATCCAGTCGGCGTGCGCCATGACGGCCTGATGGTGCTCGATGACGATCACGGACTTCCCGGCGTCGACCAGCCGGTCGAGCAGGCCGAGGAGGTTCGCGACGTCCGCCAGGTGCAGGCCTGTGGTGGGCTCGTCGAGGATGTACACGCCGCCCTTCTCGCCCATGTGCATGGCGAGCTTGAGGCGCTGGCGCTCGCCGCCGGACAGCGTGTTGAGCGGCTGGCCGAGCTTCACGTAGCCGAGGCCGACGTCCTCCAGGTGCGCCAGGATCTTGTGCGCGGCGGGGAGCTTCGCGTCGCCCTCGCGGAAGAACGCGTGCGCCTGCGCCACGGACAGGTCGAGCACCTCGGCGATGTTCTTGCCGCCCAGCGTGTACTCCAGCACGGACGCCATGAACCGCTTGCCGCCGCAGTCCTCGCACGGCGTCTCGACGGTCTCCATGAAGCCGAGCTCGGTGTAGATGCGGCCGTTGCCCTTGCAGGTGGGGCACGCGCCCTCGGAGTTGGCGCTGAACAGGGCCGGCTTCACGCCGTTCGCCTTCGCGAAGGCCTTGCGGATCGGCTCCAGCAGGCCCGTGTAGGTGGCCGGGTTGGAGCGGCGCGACCCCTTGATCGCGCCCTGGTCGACGACGACCACGCCGTCGCGCCCGGCCAGGTTGCCGTGGATGAGGGAGCTCTTGCCGGAGCCGGCGACGCCGGTGATCACGGCCAGCACGCCGGTCGGGACGTCGACGTCGACGTCGCGCAGGTTGTTCTGGTCGGCCCCGCGGATCTCCAGCGCGCCGGTGGCCGTGCGGACGTCCTCCTTGACGCGCGTGCGGTCGTCGAGGTGGCGGCCCGTGAGGGTGCCGCTGCCGCGCAGCCCCTCGACCGTGCCCTCGAAGCAGACCGTGCCGCCGTCGGTGCCCGCGCCCGGACCCAGGTCGACGACGTGGTCGGCGATCGCGATCGCCTCGGGCTTGTGCTCGACGACGAGCACCGTGTTGCCCTTGTCGCGCAGGTCCTGCAGCAGCCGGTTCATCCGCTCGATGTCGTGCGGGTGCAGGCCGATGGTGGGCTCGTCGAAGACGTACGTGACGTCGGTCAGCGCCGAGCCGAGGTGACGGATCATCTTGGTGCGCTGCGCCTCGCCGCCGGACAGCGTGCCTGCCGGGCGGTCCAGCGACAGGTAGCCGAGGCCGATCTCCACGAACTTGTCGAACAGGTGCAGCAGGCCCCCCACCAGGGGGGCCACGCCCGGGTCGTCGACGCCGCGCGCCCACTCGGCCGCGTCCGAGATCTGCATGCGGCACACGTCCGCGATGCTGGCGCCGTTGACCTTCGCCGACCGCGCGGACTCGTTGAGCCGGGTGCCGTCGCACGCCGGGCACGGCACGAACACGGCCGCCCGCTCGACGAACGCCCGGACGTGCGGCTGCAGCGACTCGGGGGCCTTGCTGAACATCGCCTCGCGCAGCTTGGGGATGAGGCCCTGGTACGTCATGTTCATCCCGAGGGCCTTGACCTTGCCCTTCTCCCGGTACAGGAAGTCGTGGCGCTCGGCGTCGGTGTAGTCGCGGACCGGCTTGTCCCCGTCCACGAACCCGGACTCGGCGAACCCGCGCACCATCCAGCCGTCGGCCTTGTAGCCGGGCACCAGGATCGCGCCGTCGTTCAGGGACAGCGACTCGTCGACGATGACGGACAGGTCGAGGTCGGACACCGTGCCGCGGCCCTCGCACTCCGGGCACATGCCGCCCAGGTACACCTGGTTGCGCACGACCTTCTTCTCGACCTCGCCACCGGCCTTGCCGGTGCTGAACACGCCGCTCGCGGTCGACGTCGGGATGTTGAACGAGAACGCCGTCGGCGGGCCGACGTAGGGGTCGCCGACGCGGCTGAACAGGTTGCGCAGCATCGCGTTGGCGTCGGTGACGGTGCCGACCGTGGACCGCACGTTGGCCCCCATGCGCTCCTGGTCCACGAGGATCGCGGTGGTGATGCCCTCCAGCACGTCGACGTCCGGCCGCGGCAGCGAGGGCATGAACCCCTGCACGAACGTCGAGTACGTCTCGTCGATGAGGCGGCGCGACTCGGCGGCGATCGTCGCGAACACCAGCGAGCTCTTGCCCGAGCCGGACACGCCCGTGAAGACGGTGAGCCGCCGCTTCGGGATCTCGACGTCCACGGCGCGGAGGTTGTTCTCCCGCGCGCCGCGGACGCGGATGAGGTCGTGCGCGTCGGCGGCGTGGGACGTCGTGGTGCGGGGGGACTCCGTGGCGGTCACCGGGGGTTCTCCTTCGGGTGGGGGTCAGCCGTGCAGCTCGGCGAGGACCTTCTCGATCCGGCGGGCGCGCGTCGTGTCCTGCTTGGCGCCCTCGACGTCGAGCACGTACCGGCGCCGGCGGCCCGCGGGAAGGGCATCGTACGCCGTACGGGCAAACGGGTCGGCGTCGAGCGCCCGCGCGAGCTCCTCGGGCTCGACGACGTCCCGCGGCTCGGTGTCGAGCGTCAGCTCGACCTCCACCTCGGCGCCGACCTCGAGGCCTGCGGCCTCCCGGTTCGCCCGGCTCAGGCCGAGGAGGTGGCGGCCCCGCATGATCGCGACGCGGCTGCGCCAGCTGTGGCCGTTGACGGTGATCACCACCGGCGGCCGCGCACCCCCGCCGAGCGCCTCCACGACCTGCGGCGGGACCTCGAGCCCTTTCATCTTCTCGGCGGGCTCCACGACGGACCGGAACCTCATGAGCACTCCTTCGCTGCCGGGCCTGCTGAGTCTCGTGACGCGGGGGATCCCCGGGACGCACACGGCCGTCAGACCCTGTGCGCGACGGGGCGCGCCGGCCCGGTCGGGGCCACGGCGCTCACCGGACCTCGTCGATGCGGACCATGTTGCCCGCGGGGTCGCGGAACGCGCAGTCGCGCACGCCCCACGGCTGCTCGGTGGGCTCGGAGACCACCTCGGCGTCGGCGGCCTGCAGCTTCTCGAAGACGCCGTCGAGGTCCTTCGTGCCTAGGATGATCGACTGATAGCTGCCCTTGGCCATGAGCTCGCGGATCGTGCGCTGCTCGTCCTCGGTGATGCCGGGGTCGGCCGCGGGCGGGTTGAGGACGAGCCGGACGTCCGGCTGCGCCGGCGAGACGAACGTCAGCCAGCGCATGTCGTCCTGGCCGACGTCCATCGCGAGGTCGAAACCGAGCAGGTCGCGGTAGAAGGCCAGCGAGGCCTCCGGGTCGGTGTGCGGGAGGAACGTGGTGTGGATGGTGATGTCGATGTCGCTCATGGAATTCACGCTAGGGGCAGCCCCACGGCCGGCGCTTCTCGATTCCTGACCGGTCGGGTGACCTGCTTCGCGACGCACGACGGCAGCTCCCCCGCGCCCGCCGTCCGCGCCCGCCGGGCGTACTCGCTGGGCGACATCCCCACCAGCTCCGTGAACCGCGTGCTGAACGTGCCGAGCGACGACGACCCGACCTCGAAGCACACCTCCGTGACGCTCAGGTCGCCCCGCCGCAGCAGCGCCATCGCCCGCTCGATGCGCCGCGTCATCAGGTAGCTGTACGGCGACTCCCCGAAGGCCTGCTTGAACTGCCGGCTCAGGTGGCCGGCCGACATGTGCACGCCACGGGCCAGCGCCTCCACGTCCAGCGGCTGCGCGAACTCCCGGTCCATCCGGTCGCGCACGCGTCGCAGCCGGGCGAGGTCGCGCAGGCGGTCGGCGTCGCTGCTGCTCACGGTGCGATGCTTCCACGCCGCACCGACGCCCGCGACGTCAGCGTCGACCAGCGGCGGTCAGTATCGGTCAGCCGCCACCCGGGCGTGCAGGTGCATGTCGTGCCAGCCGTCGAGATGACGCACGGACTGCCGCAGCACGCCCTCGGCGGCGAACCCGGCCTTCTCGGCCACGCGGCACGACGGCGCGTTGCCGACCGAGTGCACCAGCTCCAGCCGGTGGAAGCCGGAGTCGAACGCCCACCGGGCGGCGACGTCGGCCGCGGCGGGCGCCACGCCCCGGCCACGCGCCTGCGGCGCCGTCCAGTAGGCGATCGTCCCGACGCCGTGCGGGTCGAACGCCTTGACGACCATGCGGCCCAGCACCGCGTCGTCCGCCGCGTCGGCCACCGCCCAGCTCGACTCGCGCCCGTCGCCCCAGCCGGCACGCCAGCCCCGGATCACCTCGCGCGCCTCGTCGTCGGAGTCCAGCACGCGCACGTGCCACCGCTGGATCGCCGGGTCCGCGTACACGGCCCTCACCGCCGGCGCGTCGTCGAGCCGCCACGGCCGCAGCCGCGCGCCCGCCGCGGGCACGTCGAGCGTCGGCTGATCGGGCTCCAGGAACGGCGCGAACGTGACGGGCAGCAGCACGGGCATGGACCGATCCTGACAGCCCGCCGCACCGCTGGCCAGTACGTCTGCCCAGGTCAACGCGCCACTGCCGAACAGGTGGTCGTACACCTTCCGGCGCGCCAGAAGGTGGACAACCACCTGTTCGGCACGGGGGCCTGGGTCCGCCCTGATGGTCAGTACAGGGGTCCGTGTACGGTTGGCGCCATGGAGACCGTGACGCTCACCCACACCGCGGCGCTGGCCCGGCTGGGGCACGCCCTGTCGGACGGCACGCGCACGCGCATCCTGCTCGCGCTGCGCGACGCGCCCGCGTACCCGTCCGACCTGGCCGCGGCGCTCGGCGTCTCCAAGCAGGTGATGTCCAACCAGCTCGCGTGCCTGCGCGGGTGCGGGCTCGTCGTCGGGCGCCCGGACGGCCGCCGCACCGAGTACCGGCTCGCGGACCCGCACCTCGCGCACGCCCTCGGCGACATGCTGCGGCTCGCGCTCGTCGTCGACCCGGAGTGCTGCGGCCCGGACTGCACGTGCGCGACGGGCGGCGCTGCGCACGGCAGCGCGGACGCCGCATGACGCACGACCACCACCACGCGCACGCCGCGGCCGACCACCGCGGCCGGCTGGCCGTCGCGTTCGGCATCACCGCCGCCATCCTCGTGGCGCAGGCGGTCGGCGCGGTGGTCACGGGCAGCCTCGCGCTGCTGGTCGACACCGCGCACATGCTCACCGACGCGGGCGGGCTGGCGCTCGCGCTGTTCGCCGCCCACCTGTCGCTGCGGCCCGCGTCGCCGCAGCGCACCTGGGGCTACCGCCGCGCGGAGGTGCTGGCCGCGCTGGCGCAGGCGGCGGTGCTGCTCGTCGTCGGCGTGTACGTGCTGGTGGAGGCCGTGCTGCGCCTCGCGCACCCGCCGGAGATCCCGTCCTCGCAGCTCGTCGTCTTCGGTGCCGTCGGGCTGGCGGGCAACCTCGCGTCGATGGCCGTCCTGGCCGGCCGCCGGGACGCCAACCTCAACCTGCGGGCGGCGTTCCTCGAGGTCGTGAACGACGCGCTCGGGTCGGTGGGCGTCATCGTCGCCGCGATCGTCATCGCCACCACCGGGTGGCAGCGGGCCGACGCCGTCGCCGCCCTCGTCATCGGCGCACTCATCCTCCCCCGCGCGCTGCGGCTGCTGCGGGCCGCGGGCTCCGTGCTGCTGGAGTCCACGCCGCCGGGGCTCGACCTCGACGAGGTCCGCGCCCACCTGCTGCGCGTGGACCACGTGCGCGACGTCCACGACGTGCACGCCTCCCTCATCGCCACCGGCCTGCCGATCCTGTCGGCGCACGTCGTGGTGGACTCCGGCTGCTTCACCGACGGGCACGCCGGGCGCATCCTCGACGAGCTGCAGGAGTGCGTCGCCACCCACTTCGACGTCGCCGTCGAGCACTCCACCTTCCAGGTGGAGCCGGACACCCACCCGCAGCACGAGCACCCGACCCACGCCTAGCCCCAAGGATCGGCGGAATCTGGCGGTATACAAGAAGTCTTGTACTCCTGACGGCGCGCGCCTAGCGTCGTCGGCATGGAGCAGATCGAAGCGATCACCGCCGTGCACCACCCGGTGCGACGGCGCATCTACGACTACCTGAGCCTGCACGGGACGACGCAGGTGACCACCCTGGCGCGCGCGCTCGGCCTGCAGGTCGGCAGCGTCAGCCACCACCTGCGCATGCTGCAGCGGGCGGGCGTCGTCGAGCACGCCCCCGACACCACCGACGACCGCCGCACCAGCTGGTGGCAGCCGTCGCGCAAGGGCCTGAGCTGGTCCGTCGAGGACTTCTCCGACTCCCCCGCCGACGCCCTGCTCGCCCGCGAGGCCGAGCGGACGAACGTCGAGACGCACGTCGGCCGCCTGCGCGCGTGGCACCGCCGCACCACCCCCCTGCCGGAGTGGTCCCGCGCCGCATTCAGCGTCGACACGCTCGCCTGGGCCACCCCTGAGGAGCTGACGGCGCTCTCCGCGGCCATGCGGCAGACGATCGCCACCTGGCAGGCGGGCATCGACGCCGAGCGCGCTGCGGACGGCGCGGACGGCACGGACGGCGCGACGGACGGCGCGACGGACGGCGCGACGGACGACACCAGGCGCCGCCCGGTGTTCGTCTTCGCCCACGGCTTCCCGACGACGCCATGACCGCGACCCCGGGCGCGACGCAGCCCGTGCTGCTGCGCGAACCGCCGGCGTTCTCGCGCGACCGTGCGGTGCACGCGTGGATCGGCGTCAAGGCGCTCTCCGACGCCGGCGACGCGATCTGGACCATCGCCCTGGCGTGGACGGCGGTGCAGGTCGCCAGCCCGGCCGTCGCGGGGCTCGTCGTGGCCGCGGGCACCGTGCCGAGGGCCGCCGTCCTCCTGTTCGGCGGCGTGCTCGCCGACCGGGCGAACGCCCGCCACGTCATGATCGCGTTCAACCTCCTGCGGGTCGCCGTGCTGGTCGGCACCGCCCTGTGGGTCCTGGCGGCGGCGCCGACCGTCGGGCTGCTCGCGCTCGCCGCGGTCGCGTTCGGCGTCTGCGACGCCTTCTACGAGCCGTCGGCGAGCACCATCGGGCGCCAGCTCGTGCGCGCGGAGGACCTCCCGTCGTACACCGCCGTCGCGCAGACGGCGTCCCGGCTCGCCACGATGGGCGGCTCCGCCGTCGGTGGGTTCCTCGTCGCGCGCTCCGGCCTCGCGGGGAGCGCCACGGTCAACGCCGTGACGTTCACCGTGGTCGTCGTCTTCGTCGCCGCCTGGCTGCGGCCGCGGTTCGGGCTCCCGCGCGCCGAGCCGGAGTCCGCGTGGCGGGGCATCCGGCGCGGGTTCGGGCACCTGCGCGACGTCCCGACCACCCGCACGCTGGTGCTCGCCCTGTCCGGCCTGAACCTCGCGGTGGGGCCCGCCGTCGGCATCGGGATCGCGCTGCGCGCGCACGACGCGGGCTGGGGAGCCCAGGCGGTCGGCATCCTGGAGGCGTGCATCGGGCTGGGCGCCGCCGTCGGCGCGCTGTCGGTCGCGCGGTGGCGGCCCCGGCACGAGGCGCGCGCCGGGTTCGGCGCCCTCGTCGTGCAGGGCGTGGCGATCGTGGCCCTCGGCGGCGGACCCGTGCTGCTCGCCGGGGCCGCGTGCCTGACGATCGGCCTGACGGCCGGCTACGCCTCGGCCCTGCTGGGCGCGACGTTCGCCGGCACCGTCGACCCGGCCTACCTGGGGCGGATGGCGTCGATCACGCGTCTGGGCGACGACGTGCTCATGCCCCTGGCGATGGCGGTGTTCGGCGCGCTCGCGTCCGCGACCGCGCTCTGGGTGTCGTTCGTCCTGTACGGCGCGGGCATGGTGCTGCTCATGACGATCCCGCTGCGCAACCCGCTCTTCCGCGAGCTCTCGCTGAAGGGGCGCGCCTGAGCCTGGGGCGCGAGGGCGGGCGCGTGCTCGCGGGACGCGCCGCGGGGTGCTGTGCTTGGCACATGTCCTCCCGTGTCGACGTCCCCCCGGCCGGCCACGCCGACGAGCCGCACGCCGGCGGCCTGGCCCAGCGCCTCAACTGGCTGCGCGCCGGCGTGCTCGGCGCCAACGACGGCATCGTGTCCGTGGCGGCCGTGGTCGTGGGCGTCGCGGCGGCCACGCCGTCGCGGGCTGCGGTGCTCACCGCCGGGCTGGCCGCCCTCGTCGGTGGCGCGATCTCGATGGCGCTCGGCGAGTACGTGTCCGTCTCCAGCCAGTCCGACAGCGAGAAGGCGCTCATCGCCAAGGAGAAGCACGAGCTCGCCACCATGCCCGACGAGGAGTTCGACGAGCTCGTCGGGCTCTACCGCGAGCGCGGCCTGAGCGAGGGCACGGCGCGGCAGGTCGCCGTCGAGCTCACCCACCACGACGCCCTGGGCGCGCACCTGTCCGCGGAGCTGAACATCGACCCCGACGACGTGGTGAGCCCCTGGCACGCGGCGTGGGCGTCGCTGCTGGCCTTCCTCGTCGGCGGCATCCTGCCGATGCTCGCGGTCCTGTTCATCCCGCAGCCGTGGAAGATCGCCGGCACGTTCGTCGTCGTGCTCGTCGCCCTCGGCGCCGCCGGCGCCCTCGCGGCGTGGATCGGCGGCTCCTCGCGCGCCCGGTCCGTCTCGCGCGTCGTGATCGGCGGCGCGCTGGCGCTCGGTGTGACGTTCGCGCTGGGGTCGCTGCTGGGCACCACCGGCGCCGTGTGACCGCGACTGGTCAGCGCCCCGCCGGGGCGGCACGCTGGGCGCATGGAGCTCGAGGTGCGCGGTGAGGTCTTCCAGTGGCGTGGTCCCGCGCCGTACTACTACGTGGCCGTCCCGGACGCCGAGGCGGAGCAGATCGCGGCGGTCGCGCCGCTGGTCACGTACGGCTGGGGCGTGATCCCCGTGACCGGCCGGCTCGGCAGGACGACGTTCACCACGTCGCTCTTCCCCAAGGACGGCGGCTACCTCGTGCCGCTCAAGGACGCCGTGCGCCGGCCGGAGGGGGTGACGGACGGCGACGAGGTCGTCGTCCGGCTGACGCTCGACGGCGTCTGACCGTGCGCGCCCGTCCGCCGAGGTAGTTCCGGGGTCCGCGAGGTAGTCCCAGCCCTGCCGAGGTAGTCCCACCCCTGCCGAGGTAGTCCCACCCTTGCCGAGGTAGTGGACCAGTCCACTACCTCGGCAAGCCCTGCACTACCTCGCGGACCTCCCAACTACCTCGCGGACCTCGCAACTACCTCGCGATACCCGGTGCTACCTCGCGAGACCTGGTCCTACCTCGCGGATCCTGGAACTACCTCGCCGACCCCGGAACTACCTCGGCAGGTTCTGTACTACCTCGCGGCCAGGCCGTCGACGAAGGCGACGGCGGCGGCGGAGATCTGCGCGCGGGCGTCGTCGTGGCTGAGGGTCGGGGTGCCGTCGCCGGGCTGCGGGCCGTAGTCCCCGAACTGGGCGTGCACCGCGCCGTCGACGACGGTGAACGTGGCGTCGGCGGGCAGGTCCGCCCTCGACGCCTCGATCTTCGCGGGCGTCGCGAGCCCGTCGCGGCTCGCGGACACGGACTCGACGGCGGCGGTGAGCGTGCCGCTCACGTCGCCCGCGGGGTACGAGGCGAAGAGCAGCAGCCCGTCGACGGGTGCCGCACCGTCCGCCGCGCCCCCGGCGTCGTCCGCGTCCGCCTCCATCGCCGCGACCGTGCCGCCGAGCGAGTGCCCGCCCACCACCCACCGGTCGGCGCCGGGGACGGCGGTCCGCGCGTCGTCGAACGCCCCCACCGCGAGGAACGCGATGCCCAACGGCTGCTTCGCGACGACGACCGTGTGGCCCGCCTCGGCGAGCGGGCGCAGCACGGCGGCGTAGGCGCGGGCGTCGACGCGCGCGCCCGGCTGGAAGAAGACGGCCGTGCCGTCGCCGCCGTCCGCCGGTGCCAGCACGTACCGGGTGGCCCCTTCCGTGACCGTCACCGCGTCGTCGGACCGCATCGCGGCGAGGGCCGGCTCGACCGCGACGAACGGCCGCAGCCACGCCACCAGGGCCACCCCCGCCGCCCCGAGGACGAGCAGGGCCACCCGCCCCGCGCGCCGCCACCCGGGCCGGGACGGTCGCGGGCGCAGCGCGCGCAGGCCGGCGACCAGGGCGCCCGCGAGCGCCAGCACGAGCAGCACCGCGTACGCCGGGTGGCCGTGCACGACGGCGCCCCACGCCGTCGCGCACACCCAGGCGACGACGACGAGGGCAGCCGCCGCCACGAGGAGCGTCGCGCGGCGGAGCCAGGTCGCGACGGTCGAGGGGGCGAGGCGGTTCGGGGCGGTGGGGGCGGGAGCTTCCAGGTCGTCCGGCACGCGACGAGTCTGGCACTGCCCGGGCCGTGCGCAGGTATGGTCTGACCGCTACCTGCAACGTTGGAGGAAACCCCGTGACCGACCCGTCCTCGACCGCCCTCGCCCTCGACGCCGTCGTCGACCTCGACGTCCCCGGCCCCACGATCAGCCGCCACCTGTACGGGCACTTCGCCGAGCACCTCGGCCGGTGCGTGTACGAGGGGTTCTGGGTGGGCGAGGACTCGGACATCCCGAACGTCGGCGGCATCCGCTCCGACGTGGTGGAGGCGCTGCGCGAGCTCGCCATCCCCAACCTGCGCTGGCCGGGCGGCTGCTTCGCGGACACGTACCACTGGCGCGACGGCATCGGCCCGGCTGCCGACCGCCCCCGCATCGTCAACACGCACTGGGGCGACGTCGTCGAGGACAACGCGTTCGGCACGCACGAGTTCATGGCGCTGTGCGAGCTGCTGGGCACGGCGCCGTACGTGTCGGCGAACGTCGGCTCGGGCACGGTGCAGGAGACCGCGGACTGGGTGGAGTACCTGACGCGCGCGGACGACGCGCCCATGGCGCGCCTGCGCCGCGAGCACGGGCGGGACGAACCGTGGAAGGTCGCGCTCTTCGGCATCGGCAACGAGCCGTGGGGCTGCGGCGGCAACCTGCGGGCCGACCAGTTCGCCTCCCTCGCGCGGCAGCACGCGACGTACGCGCGCGACCACGGCGACAACCGCCTGGTGCGGGTGGCGGCGGGCGCGGCGGACGACGACTACGCGTGGACCGAGACGCTCATGCAGCAGGTGGCGAAGCTCGGCGACGCGGACCCGCGCGACCTGTTCCAGATGGTGTCGTTCCACTTCTACACGTTCGCCGGGACGTGGGGCGACAAGGGTGCCGCCACCGAGTTCACGCGCGACGAGTACTGGGCCACCATGCGCAAGGCGCTCGACGTGCGGCGCATCATCGCCGGCCACTCGGCGGTGATGGACGCGTACGACCCGCAGGCGAGGATCGGGCTCGCCCTCGACGAGTGGGGCACCTGGTGGAACGTGGAGCGCGGCACCAACCCCGGGTTCCTGTACCAGCAGAACGCGATGCGCGACGCCCTGGTCGCCGCGGTGCACTTCGACGCGTTCCACGACCACGCGCGTCGCCTGCGCCTGGCGAACATCGCGCAGACGGTGAACGTGCTGCAGTCGATGCTGCTCACGGACGGCGCGCGGATGATCAGGACGCCCACGTTCCACGCCTTCGCGATGAGCGCCGGGCACCACGACGCCGCGAGCCTGCCGGTGCGCGAGCGGGCGGCGCGCGCCACGCACGACGTCGACGGCACGCCCGTGGGCACGGTGTCGGCGTCGGCCTCCACGAAGGACGGCGCCGTGCTGGTGTCGTTGACGAACCTCGACCCGGACGCCTCGGCGTCGGTGCGGGTCGACCTGCGCGGGCACGCGGTGAGCGACCCGGTCGCCACGGTGCTCGCGGCCGACGACCCGGCCGCGCACAACACGTTCGACGCCCCCGACGCCGTCGCACCGCGTCCGCTCGACGGCGTCCGGCTGGACGGGGGCGTCCTCACGGTGGAGCTCCCGCCGGCGGCGTTCGCGACCGTGCGGCTCACGCTCGGGTAGGCGGGAGGGCGCCCCGTCCCCGGTCGGATCGCCGTCCGTAAACTGAGACACTTCGTACCGATGGGCGGACATCGGGTGTAGACCGGGGGCATGACCAGCCCTGCGGTCGACCACCGCTCCCTCGCCGTCGCCGAGCACCCGTACTGGCGGCGCAACCTCGCCGTCGCCACCGTCGGCTCCTTCACCACGCTCGTCGCGATGACGCTGCTGGTGCCGTTCCTGCCGCAGTACGTGCGGCAGCTCGGCGTCCACGACCCGGGCGACGTCGTGCGCTGGTCGGGCGTCGCGTACGGGGCGTGCTTCCTCACCGCGGCGCTCACCGCGCCGCTGTGGGGGGCGCTCGGCGACCGGTTCGGGCGCAAGTCGATGCTGGTGCGCGCGAGCCTCGGCATGGCGGTGGCGATGACGCTGCTCGGGTTCGTGCAGAGCGTCGAGCAGCTCGTCGCGGTGCGGCTGCTGGTGGGGCTGCTCGGCGGCTACTCGTCGGGCGCCACCATCCTCGTCGCCGCGCAGACGCCCGAGCACCGCAGCGCGTGGGCGCTCGGCGTGCTCTCGTCGGGGGTGCTCGCCGGGAACGTCGTGGGCCCGCTGGTCGGCGGGTTCGTGCCCGCCTGGGTGGGGATCCGCCCGACGTTCGTCGTCTGCGGCGCGGTGATCTTCCTGGCCTTCCTCGCGACGACGTTCCTGCTGCGCGAGCCCCGCGGCGGCACGGGCGCGCGGCGTGCGGCGGGCCGGGTGCCCGGTGGGGTGTGGCGGCAGGTGCGGCAGCCGGGCGCCGTCGTCGTCCTGCTCGCGACGTCGAGCCTGCTGCTCTTCTCGACGATGTCGATCGAGCCGATCGTCACCGTCTACGTGGAGGACCTCGGGCAGCTGTCGCACGCGGCGGGCGTCGCCGGGGTGCTCGTCGCGCTGACCAGCATCGGGAGCATCGTCGCGGCGCCGCGCGTCGGCCGGCTCGCGGACCGCATGGGGCACGCCCGCGTCGTCGTGGCGTGCCTCGCCGCCGCCGGGGTGCTCGCGCTGGCCCAGGCGCTCGTGACGAACGTCTGGCAGCTCGGCGTCCTGCGGGTGCTGCTGGGCCTGGCCCTGGGCGGCCTGCTGCCGTCGGTCACGGCGGCGGTACGCCACCTGGCCCCGCCGGACGCCGTCGGTCGCGTGCTCGGCCTCGGCGTCTCCGCGCAGTACGTCGGCCAGGTCGCCGGGCCCGTGCTCGGCGGAGTGGTCGCCGCTCAGCACGGCCTGCGCGCCGTCTTCGTCGCCACCGCCGTCGTGCTGCTCGTCGCGGCGACGCTCAACCTCGCGGTGGTGCGGCGCGCGCAGGCGTCCGCCGAGTAGCAGGTCGAGGCCACCGCGCATCATAGGGCCCGCGCCTGCCTTGCGCACCGCGTTGCAGGTTTCGCACGCGGCCCGTCCTGGCCGGCGAACCGTGATGGGGTCGTGCTCAGGCCCGGGAGACCGAGTCCTGCGCCGAGAAGACTCATGAGGTTCGAGGAGGAACCATGGCTTTTCGCACGAAGGCACGTCGGAATCTCGTCGCCGCAGCGGTCTCGGGAGCACTGCTGGCAACCGTGCCCATGTCAGCTTCTGCCATCACAGCGTCCACGACGGGCGCGTCTGCCTGGACGTCGAGCACGGGGAAGGCAGCGACGGTCAAGGACACCAAGGCCGACAACCGCCGCGCGGAGGCGCGCTTCCAGCGTGCCTACCTGACGAGCACGACTTACTACCTCCGCGCGACGGGCGGGTACGGCGACACCGCATCGTCCGGTACAGGGCTGGGGTACTCGATCGGAAAGATCACGCGCATGAAGGCGTGCGCGACCAACAACAACCCGCTCGACAGCACCTACTGCTCCACGTGGCAGTACTGAGGAACACGGTCGTCGGCGGAGGCGTGCGCCAGCCGGCGTAGGCCTCCGTGGGCTCTCCACGTCGCGTGCCGGGACCATCACAGGGAGCAGTGAGCGCTGGTGTCCGCAGTTCATGTCGATCGGATCAGCCATTCGTTCGGTCGAAGGTCCATTCTTCGGGATGTCAGCTTCTCGGTCGACGACGGCACCTCACTGGCGCTGATGGGACGGACGGGCTCCGGAAAGAGCATGTTGCTGTCGATCGTCGCCGGGCTCGAGCGCCCCACTCGTGGGGCGGTCAAGGTCGCGGGAACGTCGGTGTCGGCGATGAGACCCCGTCAGGCAGCGGAGTTCCGGCTGCGTGAGGTCGGCGTGGTGTTCCAGGCGGGCGAGCTGATCCCGACCCTGTCGGCGCTGGAGAACACGACCGTGCCGCTGCTCCTGGCTGGTGTCGACCGCACGGAGGCCGAGTCACGAGCCCGCGACCTTCTCGCCGGGTTGGCCGTCGCGGACCCCAGCACTCCGGCCGAGAGCCTTTCCGGTGGGGAGGTGCAGCGAGTCGCGATCGCACGTGCCCTGGTCAACGAGCCGTCGCTGGTGCTCGCCGACGAGCCGACGGCAGCGCTGGACGCGACGACTCGCGATCTGGTGTGCGACCTGCTGTTCAACCTGCCGGCCGAGCGCTCCTGCGCCTTGATCGTGATCTCGCACGACGAGGAGGTCGCCGGCAGGGCAGACCGCGTCCTCGTGCTGGAGGACGGGCGGCTGACCGCGCGCCACCGAGCGCAGCGAGGCACTTCTTGAGCCCCGCCCGCCCTCCAGCTCTCAACGCGGGCGAGATCGCCACCCCGGTCCAGCGGCTCGGCGCCGCCGTGTGCGCAGCGCTCCTGACCTTGGTCGGCTGCCTCTTCGTGGTCGTCAGCAGCTCCTACGACGCACGGCTGGATCGCGACGCCGCGCGCACGCCCGCAGAGGTGGACATCGCCAGCCCTGCCGGGGCGGATGCCGTCGCGCACTTCACCTGGCGGGACGACGCCATCGGTGTGATGGAGTCGCAGATCCTCTATTACGCGGTGCTGGACGACTCCGCGCCACCTCCGCCGGGCCTTCCCCGCTGGCCGGCTCCCGGTGAAGTGTGGGCCTCGCCCGCCTTGGAAGCGACGCCCGGAGCGGACGCCTACCTCGCTCGCTACGGGAGGCTCGCCGGGACCATCGACCCGGCGACGCTCACCGACCACGGGGAACGGATCGCCTATGTCGGAGCGGACGACCAGACTGTCGTACCGCCCGACCACTGGAATGGCGTCACCCACTTCGGGGTGCCGGTGAGCGAAGACGGTGAGGGCTACCTCGGCGCAGCCTTGTACCAAGGAACCAAGCGCAGCCTGCTGGTCGGTCTGACGGTGTTCGGCCTGGCACCAGCCGTCGTCGCCACCATCGCCCTGACGGCCCTGGGCGCCGAACCCCGCCGCCGCCTCTTGGCTCAGCTCCGCGTCATCGGTGCCACCCCTCGAGTCCTGCGCCGTACCCTGCTGCCGCCGTTCGTCACTCCGAGCATCGTGGGCGCGACAGCCGTGCTCGCCCTCGTCGTCCTGTCGACGTTCGTCACCTGGCCGGTGCCTGGGGCGCACCTTTCCCTCGACGGCGCCGACTATCAGTCCGCTCCCGACCTGATCGCGTTCGCCTTCATCACCGCTGGCGCTGCGGCGGCGACATGGGCGCACCTCCTGTGGCAGCACCGCGGCAAGACTCTGCCGCGGATCGGGCAAGGCACCCGACCCCGGCCCGTGGGACGCCGGCCCCTCTGGCTCGTCGCACTGGTGGCCGACGTGGCCGTCACCAACTGGGCCTACGCCCTGCTCTACCCGTCCGACCCCTTCCTGGCCCAGGCGAGCGTCTTGATCGGCAGCGCGCTGACCGTGGTGATCCTCGTGCCGTGCATCGGCATCCTCACCAGCCTCATCGGCCGGTGGCTCGCCGTCGGTGCCCACCGATGCGGTTCAGGGCCCGCACTCATCGGAGCACGCGAGGTTCAGCACGTGCCGCGCGCCGCCACCCGCGTGGCGTCCGTCATCGCCATGGCCATCGTCCTGGCCGCCCAGCTCCAGATCCTGGCCGCCCAACCCGGTCCTTACTACCAGGACGCCCTCCGGGCGCAGGCGATCAACCAAGGCCGCAGCGTCCTCGTCGACTTCGGCAACCAGGAGCGAGCGCTGGCCGCCGACATCACCACCAGCGACAGGCACGACCTGGCCTACATCGGCTTGCATGGAGAACCCGCGGCCACGGAGCTGATCGGCGACTGCCCAGCACTGACCCGAGTCGTCGGGTCCTGTCCCAGCCGCCCCACTCCGCTGTCCGCGTTGGCTGCGGGCACCATCCCGCAGGTGCCCCTGTGGGGCGTGGCCCCGGACGCCGTCGTCCGACAAGCCACCCCCGACGAACTACGGCAGACGACTCGTCTGGCGGCGGTGGCCGCCGACGCAGACACGATCACCCCCGACGAGCTCACCCGGCTCCTCGGCCGTCGCCTCGACCCTCCGCCGAACATCACCGTGCCCCTGGACCAGTGGGTCGTCGGCTCGTGGGTGGGCGTCGACCAAGCGCGCTGGTATCGCGTCGGGGGCATGCTCGCCCTCCTGATCACCACGACCATGAGTGGCCTCGTCGCGCTGGCCGAGCTCGAGCGCCTGGCGGGGCGTCACCGCGTCATCCGCTTCTACGGCACCCGCGTGCGGCACTTCGTCACCCTCGGGCTCACCCTCGTCGCCGTGCCGGGGGTCGCCGCCGCCGTCCTAGGCGCCGGTGCCGCGCTCGGGCTCGCCATCGCCCCGACCACCGTGCCTGGTGCCGACGCGGTCACGCCCCAAGAGAGCATCCTCGCCATGCTGCTGGCTTCCGTCGGGTACATCGTGGTGCTGGGAACCTGCGCCGGCTTCTGGATCCAGCACGGCCGACGCCACAGACCTCGCCGATAGGTCACACGAACCACGCCGAGAAAGGACCACCCTGTGCTCTCGAGCCTCTTCCTGCTGCTCCTGATCATGGCGAGCGGGGTCGCCGTGGCCGCGACGGCGGGGTTCGTCACCTCGCTGCGGCCGCGCCGCACGAAGCCCCATCCCGGACACGGGGGCGCCACAGGCGCTCTCGGTGAGCTCATCGACGTCTTCCAGCCCTCACGCACCCACACCCAGGAAGAGCTCGAGTACAAGCGCCTGGAGATCAGGCAGGCGCCCGGCACCGAGCCGGGCGTGTCCCTCGATCTGGACGCTGGGCGAGCGGTCGTCCGTCTCGACCCCCCACCGCCGTCGTCCTGCTCGCCGCGGCGACGCTGAACCTCGCGGTGGTGCGGCGCGCGCAGGCCGGCGCCGCCTGACACGTCGTCCCCCGCACCTGAGGCACGGGGGACGACGAGTCGTCGCAGGTCAGGCGTGCTTGCGGCCCGTGGCCCACGACCAGATCGCGACGACGATGATCGACCCGACGAGCGCGAAGCCCCACGTGCCGAGGTCGAAGAACTCGTCGTTCACGCTGGTGCCGAAGACGGCCGACGCGATGAACCCGCCGAGGAGCGCGCCGACGATCCCGAGGAGCAGGGTGACGATCCAGCCACCCTTCTGCGCACCCGGCACGATGGCCCGGGCGATCGCGCCCATGATCAGCCCGATGAGGATCCACCCGATGATGCTCACGTCAATCTCCTCCTCATTCGTGAAACAGCACTTCGAAGCAGACAGCACTTCGTGTCGGCCCGGACGATTCCAGGAGCGCGGACTGGTCGCATCCTGAACGCCACGTGGCAAACAGCACATTCGGGGCTGAGGGGGCATCGACCCCTCGATCTGCGGGGTCGCACCGGTGGCGCTAGCGTCCCTGGCTGGAACCGACAGCAGCGGTGGCGGGCGCCACGGCAGAGAGGGTGGTCCATGGTCCCGAGCGTTCCGGACACTCAGACGCACGAAGGTCGACTGACGTGGGCACACCCGTCGCGCGACCACGCCCTCGTGGCCGAGTGGGTGCTCGACGACCTGGCCCAGCTCGCCGCGCTGCGGTCAGGGCTGGCGCAGCAGATCGGCGCGACGCGAACGCCCCGGCTGGTCGACACGGCGGAGAAGATCGTCCTCATCGCGTCGGAGCTCGCGACCAACGCGCTGGACCACGGCCTGCCGCCGACCGTCGTCCGGCTCCTCGCCTCCGCGGAGAGCTGGCTGCTCGACGTCGCCGACCACGACCTCCGCTCGGCTCCGAGCGTCGACGAACGGGACCCGGGCGACGGCGGGCTCGGGCTGCAGATCGCGCAGCGCCTCTCCCTGGAGGTGGGCTGGTACGCCACCGCCGGCTCCAAGCACGTGTGGGCCACGTTCCCGCGCCGCGCTCAATGATCCGATGAATCCTTCCAACTGAGGATTGAATCGTGTAAATTTCCGTGGCATGACCACACAGGCCGCAATGACGCGGCGTACTTTTGGGAAGCTGGCCGGGATCACCGCAACAGCGCTGCTCCCGTGGGTCCAGACCACGCGTGCCGCCGCCGCCGGGCCCCCGGAGGTCCTGGAGACGGCCACCGAGGTCGTGGTGGACAACGGTCTCGTGCGCCTGACGGTGGACAAGTCCAATGGTCGGACCACTTCGCTCGTCTACGACGGCGTGAACATGGTGGGGCGCGGCAACTACGACATGAACACCGTCCGGGAGGGCGTCGGCCTGCCGCTGCCGCCCGCCGACAACCACCTGACCGTCCGGCAGGAGCAGGACTTCGTCGACATCGCCTACCACCACAGCCCGTCCGGCGACATGCCGTGCTGGCTCGTGCGGCACCACATCGTGCGCTCGGGCGAGGCGGGCATCCACCTCGCCTACAGCTACGACCACCCCGCGGCGCTGCACGGCTTCCGCACCGACCAGCACCGCTACGTCTTCTACACCGCGGGCGGCGTCTTCACGCACGCCTCGGTCCCCGACGAGGCCGACGCCACGCCGTGGCGCGAGGCCGCGGCTCGCATGCCGACCGGCGGGGAGATCTCCCGCTCCCCCATGGTCATGGACGCCACCTACGACCTGCAGGGCACCGGTTCCGCGTACGCCCGCCGCTACTACACGAAGTACGACTGGGCCGTGACGATGAAGGACCACAGCCTGCACGGGCTGTACGGCAGCGGCTACGGGATGTGGGCCGCCCTGCCCAACCTCGAGGCGTTCACGGGCGGGCCGGTGCGCCAGGACCTGATCCTGCACCAGACGGGGAGCTCGCCCGTCCTGCTCGTCGAGCCGCAGGCCACCCACTACGGTGCCCCGCCCGTGCGGGTGGCCGCCGGCCAGGCGTGGCAGAAGACCTACGGCCCGTACTTCGTGTACCTCAACAAGGGCGACGACCCGCGCGCGATGCGCCGCGACGCCGCGCGCCAGGCCCGCTTCGAGACGCACGCCGACTTCTACGACCGGCTCGCGATCGAGGGCTGGACGCCCACGGCGCAGCGTTCCCGCGTGCGGGGCACCGTGCACCTCCCCGGCGTGCCGAACGTCGCGGGCGCCGTCGTCGTGCTGTCCGACAACCGCACCCCGATGCAGGACACGGTGCTCGGCCACAACTACTGGACCGACGTCGAGGAGGGCGGCCGGTTCAGCATCGACCACGTCCGCCCGGGCACCTACCGCCTCACGGTCTACGGGCGGGGGGTCTGGGGCGAGCACGTCATCGACGACGTCGAGATCGGTGCCGGGAAGGAGGTCACCCTCGGGCGGATGCTGTGGGAGCCGACCAGCCACGGGCGCACCGTGTTCCAGGTCGGCACGCCGTCGCGCACGTCGGGCGAGTTCCGCAACGGCCGCGACTTCCGCCGGTACGGGCTGTTCCAGACCTTCCACGACGACTTCCCCGACGGCGTGACGTACACGGTCGGCTCCAGCACCGCCGCCGACTGGAACTACATCCAGTACCAGCGGTCGTACGCCGTCGAGGCGCCCGAGGGGTCGGTGCTGCCGGAGGGCGCCCACGGGATCCGGCTGTTCGACTTCGGCACCGCCTCCAGCCCGGTCGCCGAGGGGTACGAGCGGGTCGCGCAGAACACGCTCTACGCGGCGGGCGGCGGCTTCGGGCTCGACCGCGCCGTCGACGCGCGGGACCGCGGGGCCGACGGCGACCTGCAGCGGGACTTCACCGTCGGCTCGTCGTACACCTTCTCGGTGGACCTGCCCGACGGCGAGTACGAGGTCACCGTGCTGTCGGGCGACAGCATCGCGGCGAACGCGTCGCGGGTGTCGTTCGCCGGGGGCGAGTTCGTCGACCTGCGCGCGGCGAAGGGCGAGTACGCCGTCCACACCGCCGTGGTGACCGTGACCGGCGGCCGGCTCGACCTGCTCACCGGCGGGGACGGGCGCCTGAACGCGGTCGAGATCCTCGCGACGGACGCCGTCGTCCCGGTGCTGAAGAGCCTGGCCGTGGACGGCGCGGACCTGGTGCCGGGCTTCAGCACGTTCCGCTCGGACTTCGCCGTCGACCTGCCCTGGAACCAGGAGACCGTGACCGTGCGTGCCACCGCCCGCGGCGACGCTCCCGTGACCATCGGTGGCACGGGCGTGCCCGAGGCGGGTCTGGCGGTGCCCCTGGAGGCGCAGCGCACGGTGGTCGAGCTCCAGGTGGCCGGTGAGGCCGGGAAGGCGCCGACGACCTACCGCCTGCACGTCACCCGGCAGGAGCGTCCGTGGCGCATCCTGTTCGACCTCGACCGGGCGCCGGCGGCCGGCGAGACCGCGACCCTGACGATCGGCCTCGCGGCGTGGGCCATGGGGTCGGCGCTCCCGGTGCCGCCGGAGAACAGCAACCTCACCGTCACGGTGAACGGCGAGCCGTTCGTCTGGACCTTCGGCCCCGAGGACGCGAAGGGCGCGACGTACCGCAGCGGTCGCGGCGGCCGGAACTACCAGCGCGAGATCGCGTTCGACGCCGCCCTGCTGCGGCCGGCGGGCAACGAGATCACGCTGCAGATCAACGCCGGCGCCGAGCACCTGTGGAACGAGGCCGCCTACGACGCCGTCCGCCTCGAGATCGGCTGAGTCCCGCCCTCACCCGACCCCGCCGAACAGGTGGTTGTACACGTTCTGAGACCTCAGAACGTGTACAACCACCTGTTC
>NZ_JBSHCR010000068.1:0-21910 GCF_053615895.1 Isoptericola sp. NPDC055881 | reverse complement strand
GGCGAGAATTGCGTCCGCAATTCTCGCCGTTTTCGTACCCACAACGTCAGCGGGTGCGGGTCAGGCGAGGCGCTCGCGCAGGAAGGTCCAGGCGAGCGCGGACATGTGCGCGGCCTGCGCGTTGTTCGCCGCGCCGCCGTGCCCGCCCTCGACGTTCTCGTAGGACGTGACGTCGGCGCCCGCCGCGAGCATGAGGGCGGCCAGCTTGCGCGCGTGCCCCGGGTGCACGCGGTCGTCCTTGGTCGACGTCGTGAACAGCACGGGCGGGTAGTCCCGGGCCGCGTCGAACAGGTGGTACGGCGAGAAGGTGCGCACGAACTCCCAGTCCTCGGTGTCCGGGTCGCCGTACTCGGCCATCCAGGACGCGCCGGCGAGCAGGTGGGAGTAGCGCTTCATGTCCAGCAGGGGCACCTGGACGACGACGGCGCCGAACAGGTCGGGGTACTGGGTGAGCATGTTGCCCGCCAGCAGCCCGCCGTTGGAGCCGCCCTGCACCCCGAGGTGCGCGGGGGTCGTGATGCCCCGGGCCACGAGGTCCCGTGCGACGGCGGCGAAGTCCTCGTACGCCTTGTGCCGCTTGTCCCGCAGGGCGGCCTGGTGCCATGCGGGGCCGTACTCGCCGCCGCCGCGGATGTTCGCAACCACGTACACGCCGCCGTCCGCGAGCCACGCCCGCCCCACCGTGCCGGAGTACCCCGGCAGCAGCGGGATCTCGAAGCCGCCGTACCCGTACAGCAGGGTGGGCGCGGTGCCGGGGGTGCTCGGGTCGGCGGGCCGCACCAGCTCCTCGCGGCCGACGACGAAGTACGGGACGCGCGTGCCGTCGTCGGAGGTGGCGAAGTGCTGGTCCGCCACCATGCCGGTGGCGTCGAAGTACGCGGGCGCGGCCTTGAGGGGCTCGGGCACGGCCGGCACGACCGACGCCGCCGCCGGCCCGGTGACGGTCGTGACGGCGAGCGTGGACGGCGTGAGGTAGCCGGTCGTCGTGACCCAGACGTCGTCGCTGTCGACGGCGTCGACGGCGCGCACCCCGACGGTCAGCAGCCCGCCGCCGAGCGCCAGCTCCGAGCGGGTCCAGGCGGCGCCGGGTGCCGCGTCCGCCGGGGGCGTGAGCACGTGCACGGCGTTCTTCACGTCGTCGAGGACGTTCACCACGAGGTGGTGGCGCGTCCACGCCGCGCCGACCAGCGAGGTGGACGGCGTCGGCGCGAACAGGACCGTGAGGTCGCGGGCGCCGGCGAGGAACGCGTCGGCGGGCGCGGCGAGCAGGGAGCCTGCCGCGTAGGTGCGCTCCGCACGCCCCGCGGCCTCGTCGGCCGGCACGGTCCAGTCGTCGCGCAGCTCGACCAGCAGCCACTCGCGGTGGAAGCCGACCTCGGCGGACTCCGGGACGTCGACCTTCACCAGCCGCTGCGCGGGGGTCCCGACGGACTCGACGAGGTACGTCTCGGACTGGTAGAACGCGATCGACCGGCTCACGACGTCCCGCTCGAAGCCGGGGGTACGCGACCGTCGCGCGGAGATGTACATGTCGTCGTCGGTGCCCTCGTACACGACCACCGCGTCGTCCAGCGCGGTCCCGCGGCGCCAGAGCTTGGCGATCCGCGGGTAGCCGGACGGCGTCGTCGTCCCCGGCCCGAAGTCGGTGAACACGTACACCGTGTCCTCGTCGGCCCACGCGAGGCCGCCCTTCGCGCCGGTGCGACCGTCGGCCCGCGCGGTGTCGCGCTCGAAGCCGCCCTCGGCGGCCGGCACGAAGCGCTTGGCGACGAGGTCGAACTCGCGCGTCACGTCGGCGTCGGAGCCCCCGGGGGAGAGGTCCACCAGGGCGCGGCGCCACGGCTCGCCCGCGGCGAGCTGCGACGGCGTCGGGCGCAGCAGCGAGGCGCCGTGCCACACCCAGCTCTCGCCCTCGGCGGCGGCGAGCGCGTCGAGGTCGAGGACCGTCTCCCACTCGGGCGCGTCGGTCCGGTAGGAGTCGGGCGTGGTGCGCCGCCACAGCCCGCGCTCGTGCGCGGCGTCCCGCCAGAAGTTGTACAGGTGGTCACCGATCCGGGAGACGTCGGGGATCCGCTCGTCGGAGTCGAGCACCTCGCGGACCGCGGTCTGCGTGGCCTCGAACCCGGGCGCGGAGCCGACGGTCGCGTGCGCGTGGTCGTTGCGCTCGCGCACCCAGGACAGCGCGGCCTCGCCCTCGACGTCCTCCAGCCACGCGAACGGGTCCGGGGCGGCCGGGTCCAGGGGCGTGTCCAAGGACGTGTCCGACGGGGTGGGCGGGGCGGTCGCGGTGCGCTCGGCGGTCATGCTCGGCACCCTAGCCGCCGCCCGCCGAGGAACCCGCCGCACCGGCGGCACGGCCTCTTTCACCCGCGAGGGGCCCGTGGTAGAAACTCCTGGTCAGAGCAGTAAATCCCGTATGGACGTTCCGAGAGACCCGTCCCTTTCCACCCCCGGGGGTGTGGTGAGCACGACGACCTTTGCCGGCACGCGCGCGACACGCGCAGCGGCCTCGCTCTGCGCTGCGGCAGCTGCCGTGTGCGCGCTGGCCGGGCCGGCGCTCGCCGACCGGCTGTCCCGCGCCGAGGCCTGGGCGCTGGCCGGCGCCGGGGCGCTCCTCGTCGTCGTCGCCGCTGCGCTGCTCACGCGGGCCGCCCGAGGCGCCGAGACGGCGTGGCGGGGCGTGCGGGAGGAGCGGGTCGCCCAGTCCGACGCGCTGGCCGCGGCGACCCGTGGGCTCCAGGAGGCGGCGGCTCAGCAGACCCGGGACCGCGCGGCCCGCACCGACGAGCGCGCGGCGGTGGAGACCGCCGTCGTCGCGCTGGGCCGCAAGGTGCAGGCGTCGGCCCACCGCATCCAGGAGGAGGCGGCGCGCGCGGTGCAGCGCCACTCGGCCGACCCCGACGTCCTGCAGACCGCCATGCGGATCGACCACGCCGCCGCCCAGCACGCGCGGCAGGCGCAGAACCTCGTCGCGCTCTGCGGCCGCCGCCCCGGGCAGACCTGGGACGACCCGCTCCCGCTGCCCGACGTCGTCCGGGCCGCCGCAGGCCGCATCACCGCCTTCGCACGGGTCGAGGTGTCCGGCGACCCGGGGCTGGCCGTCCTCGGCCGCGCGGTCGAGCCGGTCGTGCACGTCGTCGCCGAGCTGCTCGCGAACGCGACGCAGTGCTCCCCGCCGAACACCCAGGTGCTGGTCGCGGTCCGGCAGGTGCAGCGCGGCGCCGTCATCGAGGTGGACGACTGCGGCGTCGGCATGGTGACCCGCGAGCTGGAGCGCGTGCGCGCGATCGCGTCCGGCGCGCAGCCCGTCGGCATCGCGGACCTCGGCGAGGTCCCGCAGACTGGCCTCGCCGTCGTCGGGTCGTACGCTCGCGCGTTCGGCCTGCGCGTCGACCTGATGGAGTCCGTGTACGGCGGCCTGCGTGCCGTCGTCATGGTGCCCGGCGACCTGACCACCGCGGCGGCTACCGCCCCCGAGGCGCTGGCGCCGAGCGTCGACGACGCCTGGCCCGAGCGGCCGCGCGAGACGGTGCCAGCAACGCCCGCAGCGCCCGCATCACCCGCGGCGCCCGCCGTGCCTGGGCCGTCCGCCCCGGGCGAGCCCTCCCAGGCTGCGGGCGCGGTCGAGCAGCCGATGTCGTCCGCCGCCGCGCCGCCCGTCCTGCCGCAGCGCCGCTCGCGCCGCGGCGACGCCGCCACCGGCGCCCAGCACGCGGTGGCTCCCGCCGCGCGGCCGGCGGCCCCCGACCAGACGGCGGAGGAGGCCGGCGCGTGGCTCGGCGCGTTCTTCTCCGGCAGTGCCGCGGACGACCCCGCGCCCGTGCCCACCGCGACCGTCCACGACACCACCGTGCATGACACCACCGTGCACGACACCCACGCCCACGACCCCCTCGCCCACGACACCCTGCCGGCCGGCGTGCCGGACGGGACACCGGAGGACTCATGACGACCCAGACCACCGGCACGACGCCGCTCCCGGCCGCGCACCCGGACAGCTGGATGCTCGACCTCGTGGCGGGCGTGCGCGGGGTGCGGCACGCCGTCGTGCTCAGCTCCGACGGCCTCGTGAAGGTCCGCACCGACGTCACCGAGCCGGACACGGCGGACAAGGTCGCGGCGGCCTGCGCGGGCCTCGTCGCGCTCGGGACGAGCATGGGGCGCGAGTTCGGCGCCGGCGACCGGCTGCGCCAGGTGCTCGTCGAGTTCGAGGGCGGGTTCCTGTTCGTGCGGGGCGCGGGGGACGGGTCGCGCCTGGCCGTCGTGACCGACGCCGCCGTCGACCCGGGGCTCGTGGCCCAGCAGATGCAGGCCCAGGTGCTCATGATCGGCGAGCGCGCGCTCGGCACCGACGTGCTGCGCCCCGCCGAGCCCGCGACCGAGCGCTGAGGGGGACCCGATGCCCATCGCCCCCGCGGACGGCTTCCACGACCACCCGGTGCGCTCCTACGTCCTGACGGGCGGTCGCGCGCACCCCAGCCGCAACACGCTGCGGCCCGAGACCCTGCTGTGCGCCGTGGACGACGGCCGCGAGCTGCCCCGCGGGGCGGGCCGGCACGAGCGTGCCCTCCTCGCCACCTGCCGCGGGGCGCTCTCGTTGGCCGAGCTCGCCGCGTACCTGCGCCTGCCCACGAGCCTCGTCGCCGTGCTGGCCTCCGACCTGCTCGACGCCGGCTACCTGGCGGTCCGCTCGGCCGCGCCGCAGGACCACCCGCGCCTCGACCTGCTGGAGGAGGTCCTCGATGGGCTCCGGCGCTTCTGAGCCAGTGGATGTGGCGGTGCGGGCCCCATTGCAGGCGCCCGCGGAGGTGGACGCGGCGGCGCTGCACCTCGCCCCCACGGTGGAGCGGTCGGTCAAGGTGCTGGTCGTGGGCGCGTACGGCGTCGGCAAGACGACGCTCATCGGCGCGGTGAGCGAGATCCCCGTGCTCAGCACGGAGGAGACGATCACCGCCGCGAGCGTGGGCGTCGACCCGCGGCTCGGCGCGAAGACGACGACCACGGTGGCGATGGACTTCGGCCGCGTGACCGTGGGCGGGTCGACGGCGCTCTACCTGTTCGGGACGCCGGGGCAGAAGCGGTTCTGGGACCTGTGGGCCGGGCTGGCGGACGGCGCGGTCGGCGCGCTGGTCGTCGTGGACACGAACCGGCTGGAGGACAGCTTCGAGGTGCTGGACCAGCTGGAGGAGCACACGGCGCTGCCCGTCGCGGTCGTGGTCAACGAGTTCCCCGGCGCGCCCCAGCACTCCACGGAGGCCGTGCGCAGCGCCCTCGACCTGGCGCCCGGGACCCCGGTGGTGTCGGGCGACCTGCGCGAGCGCCGGCAAGCGGTGGAGGCGCTCAAGGCGCTCGTCGCGCACGCCGTGCGGCTCGCGGGCGGGAGCGCGGCCGCGTGAGCCTCACCGGCGCCGTGCGCGTCGTGGCGCTGGAGGAGGTCGCGGACCGGCCGCTGCTGGCCGACCTGGCGGGCGCCCCCGACCCGGCCCGCCAGTACGAGGCCCTGCGCTCGCGGTGGGGCTCCCTCGCCCCGGTGGACCTCGAGCCCGGCGTCCCGGCGTGGCTCGCGCTGGGGCACGCCGAGGTGGCCGCGGTGCTGCGCAACGAGGCCCTGTTCACGCGTGACTCGCGGCGGTGGCGCTACGAGGCGGAGCGCAAGGTGGCCTGGCGCTCGCCCACGCGGGCGGTCCTCGCGCAGCGCGACAGCGCGCACGACCGCGACGGCGCGGAGCATCGCCGCCTGCGCACGCCCCTGGCCGATGCCCTCGACGCCGTCGAGGAGAAGCGTGTCGTGCGGACCGTCGACGTGGCCTGCACCTCGGTCCTGGACCGGCTGGCCGCGCGGGGCAGCGCCGACATGGTCGCCGAGTACGCCGTGGACGTGCCCGTGCGGGTGCTCGCGGACCTGCTGGGCATGACCCTCGCCGACGCGCGCCGCCTGCACCAGCTCACGGTCACCCAGCGGTCGGGCACGGCGGACGCGTACGAGGCGTCCACGGAGGCGGAGGACCTGCTCGCGGGCTTCGTCGCAGCGCGGCGGGCCGAGCCGAGCGACGACCTCACGTCGGCGCTGCTCGCGCACCCTGCGCACGCGAACGACCTCGAGGTGATGGGCGCGGTCGGCCTCGTGTTCGCCACGGCCCACGACGCCGAGATCGCGTGGATCGCCACGGCGCTGCAGCGGCTGCTCGCGGACCCGGGCTTCGCGGCCCGGCTGCACGGCGGCCGGATCTCGCTCGACGACGCCCTCGACGAGGTCGCCCGGGACGCGCCACCGCTGCCGCACCTGCGCCCCCGCTACGCGCTCGCGGACTGCGAGCTGGGCGGGCAGGCGATCGCGGCCGGGGACGCCGTCGTGCCCGCCGTGGCCGCGGCCAACGCGGACCGCGCCGTGCGGGCGGCCGACCCGTGGGAGCAGGTCGACGCGCGCTTCCACCTCACGTGGGGCACCGGGGCGCACGCCTGCCCCGCGCACCGCACCGCCCCGCTGATCACGCGGACCGTCGTGGGCCACTTCCTGGCTCGGGTGACCGACATGGAGCTGGCCGTCGCGCCCGAGGACGTCGTACCGGTGCGCTCGGCGTGGGTGCGCCACCCGCGCGAGCTCCCGGTCCGCTTCGTCTGACGGCTCGGGAGTCGTCGGACGCCTCGGCCGGGGGCCCGCGCGGGCCGGTCAGGCGGTCTGCCCGACCCGCCGCCGGAGCTTCTCGGTCACGTGCCGGTACGCCTTCGGGTCCACGGGCAGCAGCCACTGGGCGGCGCGGGTGGGGGCGGGCAGCCGCAGGTCGAGGTCGTCCAGCATCTCGTCGATCTGGTGCAGCGAGAACGGGATGACGTTGGTGCCGCGGGCGTGCTTGCCCTCGGTGCGCTTCTCCATCCAGTCCACGCGGTTCGCCACGTGCTCGCGCCGGACCCGGACGGGTGGCACCCGCACCGCGCCGGCCAGGTGGCCCGCGGTCCACAGCGCGGCGATCTCGGCCGACAGCGGGCTGAACAGGGACGAGTTGTACCCGGCGAACGTCAGGTGCGGCACGTCGTGGGGCAGCACCTGCCGGTAGAGCTGGAAGTTGCCGCGGTCGTCGAGCAGCCGCGCCTGCAGGTCGTCGTCGAGGAACGGCACGCGCTGGTGGAAGCCGGTGCCGCACACGACGAGGTCCGCGGGCACGGTCGTGCCGTCGTCCAGCACGGCGACCGGGGCGCCGTCGTCGTCCGTCCCGAGCCGCTCGACCTCGGTGTCGCGGTGCACGCGGATCGCGCCGTCGGCGACCTGGTCGAAGAAGCCGTCGGTGGCGAGCGACACGGTCGACCGGGCGATGTCGGCGAACTCGCCGCGGGGCACGAGGCCGAGCTCGGTGAGGTGCAGCTGCTTGGTGGAGACGGCACCGACGCTCGACAGCATGGACTTCCGCACGCCGTCGCCGGGGCCGTGCAGGAACTTCTCCATGCCGCCCGACAGCGTCTGGTAGCGGAACAGGCCCTCGCCCATCCGGGTCAGCAGCAGGTACTTGTAGTTGAGCGCGTTGCCGAGCTTCTTCGGCAGCTTCCACAACAGGTGCCGCGCGACCACGTGCGTGCTGGCCGCGACCCGGCCCAGCTCGGCAGCGACGTCGCAGGCGGACTTGCCGTACCCGACCACGACCACGTGCTTGCCGCGCGCGTCCTCGAGCGACGTGAGCTGGCTGGCCGCCACGACCTTGCCGCCGGCGCGCAGGAGCTGGGCCAGCCCCTCGAAGCGGGGGATCACGGGGTCGGAGAAGATGCCGTTCGCGACGACGACGTGGTCGAACGGCTCCGGGTCGCCCACGGCGTCGCCCGCGCGGCGCGCGGTGACGAGCCAGCCGTCCTCGGCCGCGGTGAGCTCGGCGCGCACCACCTCGGTGGACAGGCGCAGCGTGCTCCGCAGGTCGTGCAGGTCGACGTACCGCTCCAGGTAGGCCTGCACCTGCTCGCCGCTGGGCCACTCGGGGTAGTCCTTCGGCATCGGCAGGTCGGAGAACGCGTACGAGCCCTTGTTGTTCTGGGTGGTGAGCCCGGAGTAGCGGCGGCTGGCGCTCCAGACGCCGCCGACGTCGGGGGTCTTGTCGAACACGGACACGTCGTGCCCGAACTCGCGGAGCACCTTGGCACTGGCCAGGCCGGCGAAGCCGGCGCCGACGACGGCGATCTTCATGAGCGTCCTTGTGGTCGGTCGAGAGGGGCCAAATCGCCAGAATCGTAGCGGTTCGGACAGCGGTCCGACAGGTCTTCCCGCAGGTCGGGCGGCTCGGCAGCCTCGGCACGGCCGGTGTCGGCGGCACGCGGCAAGATGGGCCCGTGACCGACACCGCACCCGACACCGTGCCTGACGCCGTGCCCGACGAGGCGGACGCCCAGCGTCGCTGGGCGGAGCTCGTCGCCCTGGTCGAGGAGGACCAGCGCGCCTACTACGAGGACGACGCCCCCCGGGTGTCCGACGCCGAGTACGACGCGCGGATGCACGAGCTGCAGGCCATCGAGGCCGCGCACCCGGCCCTCGCCACCCCGGAGTCCCCGACGCAGCGGGTGGGCGGCGCGGCCGCCGGCGGTTTCGCGACGGTCGAGCACGTCGAGCGCATGCTGAGCCTCGACAACGTGTTCTCCGTGGAGGAGCTGCGGGCGTGGGACGCCCGCGTGGCCCGCGACCTGGGGGCGGACCGCGTCGGCTACCTGTCCGAGGTGAAGATCGACGGCCTCGCGATCGCCCTGCTCTACGAGAAGGGGCGGCTCGTGCGCGCCGCGACCCGCGGGGACGGCCGCACGGGCGAGGACGTGACGCAGAACGCCCTGCGGATCGCCGACATCCCGCGCCGGCTGGACGGCGACGGGCACCCCGACCTGGTCGAGGTCCGCGGCGAGGTCTTCATCCCCGTCGCGGCGTTCGCCCGCCTCAACGAGCTGCAGGCCGAGCTGCGCGACCGGGTCGTCGCGGAGAGCCGTGAGCGGCACGGCGGCCGGGCCACCGCGGCGCGCCCGTTCGACGAGGAGCGCGCCCGGGTCGCCGCGCTCCGTCGCTTCCCGCAGTTCGCCAACCCGCGCAACGCCGCGGCCGGCGGCCTGCGGCAGCTGCTCGACAAGAAGGAGGGCATGGAGCTCGAGGCCGGGCTCGCCCGCGTGGAGTCCCTGCGGCTGTACGTGCACGGCGTCGGCGCGCTGCAGTGGACGGCCGGGGAGCACACCGAGCTGTCCCGGCAGTCGGAGGCGTACGAGCACTTCGCACGGTGGGGCCTGCCGGTCTCCCCCCACAACCGGGTCGTCGAGGGCGTGGACGGCGTCGTCGAGATGATCGAGCACTTCGGCGCCCACCGCCACGACATCGAGCACGAGCTGGACGGCATCGTCGTCAAGGTGGACGCCCTCTCCGACCAGCGGCGCCTGGGCGCCACCAGCCGGGCACCCCGCTGGGCCATCGCCTACAAGTACCCGCCGGAAGAGGTCACCACCCGCCTCCTGGCCATCCAGGTGGGGGTCGGCCGGACCGGCCGTGCCACGCCCTACGCCGTCATGGAACCGGTCCTGGTGGCCGGCTCCACGGTGCGGCAGGCGACGCTGCACAACCAGGACGTCGTGCGCGCCAAGGGCGTGCGGGTCGGCGACATGGTCGTCCTGCGCAAGGCGGGCGACGTCATCCCGGAGATCCTCGGCCCGGTCACCGCGCTGGCCGACGACGGCTACCCGCGCGAGGACTTCGTCATGCCCGCCGAGTGCCCCGAGTGCGGCACGCCGCTGCGGCCGATGAAGGAGGGCGACGTCGACCTGCGCTGCCCCAACGCCGAGACGTGCCCGGCACAGGTGCGCGGGCGGGTGGAGCACATCGGCTCGCGCGGCGGGCTGGACGTCGAGGCGCTGGGCGAGGTGACGGCGTCGGCGCTCACGCAGCCGGAGGTCCCGGAGGTGCCGCCCCTGCGCACCGAGGCCGGCCTGTTCGACCTCACGCTGGAGCAGCTGCTGCCGATCGAGGTCGTGGTGCGCGACGCCGAGACCGGCCTGCCGAAGGTGGACGACGACGGCGTCGCGCGCCGTCGCACGCCGTTCCGCAAGAAGGTCACGCACAGCCGCTCGCGCCGCGCCGAGGCAGAGGCCGCGGGGGAGAGCCTGCCGGAGTTCGAGCCCACGGCCGCGGCCACCAAGCTCCTCGAGGAGCTGGAGCTGGCCAAGACCAAGGACCTGTGGCGCATCCTCGTCAGCCTCAACATCCGTCACGTCGGCCCCGTGGCCGCCCGGGCGCTCGCGGGCTGGTTCGGGTCGCTCGACGCGGTCCGTGCCGCGTCTCGCGAGGAGCTGGCCGCCGTCGAGGGCGTCGGCCCGATCATCGCGGACGCGCTGCTGGCCTGGTTCGACGTGGAGTGGCACCGGGAGATCGTCGACCGCTGGCAGGCGGCGGGCGTGCGCACCTGGATCCCCGACCACCCGGGCCCTGCGGCGATGGCGGCGCAGGCGGACGAGGGGCCGACCGGGCCCCTCGCCGGCCTGACGGTCGTGGTCACGGGGTCTCTGGAGGGCTACAGCCGGGACGGCGCCAAGGAGGCGATCCTCGCCGCCGGCGGCAAGGCTGCGGGGTCGGTCTCGAAGAAGACGGACTACGTCGTCGTGGGCGAGAACGCGGGGTCGAAGGCGGCCAAGGCGGAGGAGCTCGGCCTGCCGATCCTCGACGAGGACGCGTTCACGCGCCTGCTCCAGGAAGGCCCGGCGGCGCTGGGCTAACCCGGGCGCCCGCGCCCGATGTCGTCGTCCACGTCCACCACCATGGCGGACGTGCGACGATCCGAGCCATGCCCGCCTGTCGCTCTCGTTGGCTTGCCATGCATTGCGCGGCCTCACACATGAAAGCGGGACCTGACGCGCCCTTGCGAGATCTGCAAGATGGGCACTGTCCGTCGCGTCGCCATGAGCTCACCGCCTAATGTGCAGGCACCAAGAGGGGCGGCAAGGTCGCGTCGATCCAGAGTGACTCCGAGGAGCGTCTGTGCCGCCAACGCAGGACGCCTGCACTGTCCGGGCGCCGTTCGCAACGTGAGGGAGAGGCGGACCGCAGTATGGAGATCCTCCCGTGGCACATATTCACGCTGGTCATCGTCGTCGTGATGGTGGGTGGGATCGCCTCTGCGGTGGCCAGGCATCGCGACAGGAAATAGGGCTACGCACGGTAGAGGCGACTTTCTTTGTCGCTTCGTGTTCCGAGTTGTCCCCGATGGCGACCCGGACCTCGGTGGCGACTCGCGATGACGACGATTTGCTGAGCTGGGCCGGTGCCGAAACATGGAGGCACTGCGGACGCCCCAGAGGACGGCTGACGCCCGCGGCTACGATGCGCGGGTGCCGGACACTCTCGCCTCGAACCCGTTCTCCTCGTCGGACCTGTCCCTGCGCGGTGCGCACTTCGTCGGTTCGGTGAACCTGCCGACCGCGCGCGACACGCTGCGGACGGTCGCGTCGCACCTGGGCGAGCACGTCCGCCGCATCCCCGACGGCGAGGTGGGCGAGCGGTTCCACTGGATCTTGTTCCAAGGCGCGCGGTTCGAGGCCGTCGCCGGCCTGACCCGCCTGGGTGACGAGCCCGTCGTCGTCGCCGGGTTCGACGTGCGGCCGCACGTGCTCGACGGCTCGGTGCCGGCCGACGAGCTGCGGTTCGGACCCCTCGGCTACGCCCAGGCGGCCGTCGCGTCGTACGCCGACTTCGTCGCTCTGCGCGCCGAGGGCGTGATCGCGCCGGGCACGCGCTTCCAGGTGTGTCTCCCGTCGCCCCTCGCGGCGGTGACGACGTTCGTCGCGCCCGCCGACCGCGCCGCGGTGCACCCGGTGTACGGGGCGGCGCTCGTGCGCGAGCTGGCGGAAATCTGCTCGGCGATCCCGGCCGAGGACCTCGCCGTCCAGGTGGACCTCGCCACCGAGTTCGCGTTCGTGGAGGGCGCGAACCTCGGCGGCGGCGCCGCGCGCGCCTGGTTCGACCGGGGTGCGGGCGGGGACGAGGACGTCATCGAGGGCTGCGCCCGCCGCGCGGCGCGGTTCGCGGCGCACGTCCCGCCCGCGGTGCAGCTGGGCTTCCACCTCTGCTACGGAGACGTTGCCGAGAAGCACTTCGTCGAGCCGGCGGACACGGCCCACCTGGTCGCCATGGCGAACGCGCTGGTCGCTGCCGTGCCGCGGCCTCTCACGTGGGTGCACCTGCCCGTGCCGATCGACCGGGACGACGTCGCGTACGTCGCCCCGCTCGCGGACCTCGCGCTCGACGACGCCACCGAGCTCTACCTCGGGGTGCTGCACCACGAGGACGGGGTCGAGGGCGCGGGCCGCCGGCTCGCGGCCGCCGCGCAGGTGCTCGGCGGCCGCCAGGTCGGGGTGGCGACGGAGTGCGGCTTCGGCCGCGGCCCGAGCGAGCGCACCGCTGCGCTCCTGGACCTGCACGTCGACGTGCTCGAGCGCTCGGCCTGACACCGCCGGCCACGGGCGGTGTCGGGGCAGGTCAGGGCCGCCGGGAGACGACGGCGCGCAGGGCCGCCTCGTCGGCGGCCGTGAGCGGCACGAGCGCGTCGCGCGGGGGCGCGGTCGGCGTGCCGAGCAGGTCGGCCAGGACGTGCAGGGCCGCGACCGGGCGGCCGGTCGCCGCCACCGCACGTGCCACGTCGAGCAGCCACCCCCGCGCGGCGGCTGCGTCGTCGCGCCCGGCGACGCGGTCCCGCCGGACGGCGACGTACTCGGCGGGCGCGAGGGCGGCGAGGCCGGTGTGCCAGGCGTCGGCCGGCTCGGCGGCGTCGAGCATGGCGGGGTCACCGCTGAGCCCGACGGCGACCTCGGGCGCGGCGGCGCGGAGCTCGGCCACCCGCCCCCCGGGGCGGGCGGGCAGCGACGCCGGGTCCTTCACTGCGACGACGGACCCGTCGGCGGCGAGCGCGCCGAGCAGCGCGGGGGAGACGTCGATCCCGAGCTGCAGCGGCTTGTTGTAGAAGCAGACCGGCGCGCCGCCCGTCGCCGCGGCGACGCGGGCGTAGAGCGCCCGCACCTCCGCGTCGTCCAGCGGGATGTACGCGAACGGCGGCAGCACCAAGCCGTCGGCGCCGGCCGCGACCGCCGCCCGCGCACGCACCGCCACGCGGTGCGCCGAGCCGTCGGCGACGCCGACGTGGACCGGCGAACCGCCGGCGGCGGCGACGGCGACGCGGACCACGGCGTCGCGTTCGGCGTCGTCGAACGACACTCCCGCGCCGGACGTCGCGAGGACGACGACGCCGTCCACCCCGGCGTCGACCGCTCGGCCCACCAGCCGGCCCAGGGCGTCGAGGTCGACGGCTCCGCCGTCGTCGAGCGGGGTGACGGGGTAGGCGAGAAGCCCGGTGAACGCCGAGGTCATGGGCGGCATCGTACGGAGGCGGCGGTCAGGACGTGCGCGCGTCCACCGCCTCGACCGACAGGGCGTGGTCGGACGCCATGGCGGCGGCTCCGAGCACCCCGGCCTGCGCGCCGGTGCGGGCGACGGCGATCCGCAGGTGCTGGGTGGCCAGCGGCAGGGACCGCCGGTAGACGACCTCCCGGATCCCGGCGAGCAGGTCCTCGCCCGCCTCGGCGAGGATGCCGCCGAGCACGATGACCGACGGGTTGAGCAGGCTGACCGTCGCGGCGAGCACGCTGCCGATCTCGCGCCCGGCCTGCCGCACCGCCTGCGCGGCGGTGACGTCGCCGCCGCGCACGAGCGCGACGACGTCCGCCGGCCCGGTGACCTCCAGGCCGGCGGCGCCCAGGCGCGTGGCGAGGGCCTGCCCGCTGGCGATCGCCTCGAGACAGCCGACGTTGCCGCACCGGCACACGACGTCCTCGGCGCCCGGCACGGCGACGTGCCCGACGTCGCCGGCAGCCCCCTGGGCGCCCCGGCGCAGGGCGCCGTCGGCGATGATGCCGGCACCGATGCCGGTGGCGACCTTGACGAGGATGAGGTCGGAGACCTCGGGCCAGGCGATGCGGTGCTCGCCGAGCGCCATGATGTTCACGTCGTTGTCGACCAGGACGGGCGCGTCGAACCGTGCACGCAGGATCCCGGGGACGTCGGCGTCGTCCCAGCCGGGCATGATCGGCGGGTTGTTGGGGTGCCCCGTGGCGTGCTCGACCGGCCCGGGCAGGCCGACGCCCACGCCGGCGAGGTCACCGACGGAGCGGCCCGCCGTCTCGAGCAGCTTGCGCCCGGTCTCCGCGACCCAGTCGAGCACCGGCTGGGGTCCGTCGGCGATGGCGAGCGGCGCGTCGAGCTCGGCGAGCACCGCGGACGCGAGGTCGGTGACGGCGAGCCGGGCGTGGGTCGCCCCGAGGTCGACGCCCAGCACGACCTGCGACGACGGGTTGAACGCGAACGTGACGGGCGGGCGGCCGCCGGTGGAGGTGGCCTCGCCGGCGGGCGCGATGAGACCGGTCGCCATGAGGGCGTCGATGCGCCCCGCGACGGTGGACCGCGCCTGTCCGGTCAGGGTCGCGAGCTCGGCCCGCGTGCGAGCCCGGCCGTCGCGCAGGAGCTGGAACATCTCGCCGGCCCCGGTGGTCCGTGGCCCGGCCGCTGCACCTTCCGTCATAGCCCTAGTCAATCACGATCGGATAACTCTCACCTTTTGCTTGACGCTCGACAGAAGTGGTTCTAGGTTCGGTCCTATGGTCGATGTGGACCGCGACGACGCGGCACCGCCGGAGGGCAGCGACGCCCCCGCCCCGCTGCTGCGCATGGAGGGGATCGTCAAGCACTTCCCCGGTGCCCGGGCGCTCGACGGGGTGGACCTCGACGTCCTGCCCGGCGAGGTCCACTGCCTGCTCGGCCAGAACGGCGCCGGGAAGTCCACGCTCATCAAGGTCCTCGCGGGAGCGCACCAACCCACCGCCGGCAGCATCGTGCTCGACGGCGCGGAGATCGCCATCCCGCACCCGGTCGCGGCGCTGCAGCACGGGATCGCGACGATCTACCAGGAGCTGGACGTCGTGGACGGGCTCACCGTCGCGGAGAACATCTTCCTGGGCCACGAGCTCGACCGAGGCGGGTTCACCCAGCGGCGCGAGGCCGTGCGGCGCACGCGCGAGCTGCTGGCGCGCCTCGGCCACCGAGAGATCTCGCCCTCCACCGAGGTGGGCCGGCTGTCGGCCGCCGGCAAGCAGGTGGTCTCCATGGCCCGGGCGCTGTCCCACGACGCCCGGGTCATCGTCATGGACGAGCCCTCCGCCGTCCTCGACGCGGGCGAGGTGCAGAACCTCTTCCGGGTCGTGCGCGACCTCACCGCCCAAGGGGTGGCCGTCGTCTACATCTCCCACCGCATGGAGGAGATCCGCCAGATCGGGCACCGCATCACCGTGCTCAAGGACGGCCGCACCGTGGGCCGTGACCTGCCGGCGACCACCCCGACGGCCGAGCTCATCCGGCTCATGACCGGCCGCACCGTCGAGTACGCGTTCCCGGCGCGACCCGGCGTCCCCGCCGACGCGCCCGTCGTGCTCGACGTCGAGGGCCTCACCCTCGGCACCACCTTCGAGGACGTGTCCTTCCAGGTGCGGGCGGGGGAGATCGTGGGCCTCGCCGGGCTCGTCGGCGCCGGACGGTCCGAGATCCTCGAGACCCTCTACGGCGCCCGGCGGCGCACCGCCGGCAGCGTCCGCGTCCACGGACGCCGGCTGCGGGCCGGCGCGGTCGACGCCGCCGTGGCCGCGAGCGTGGGGCTGTGCCCCGAGGAGCGCAAGAGCCAGGGGCTCGTGCTCGACGAGCCGGTCTACAAGAACATCACCCTGTCGGCCTTCGCCCGGATCGCCCGCGGGGGATGGCTCGACGAGCGCGCGGAACGCGCGGCAGCACGCGAGCAGGTCGCCGCCCTGGACCTCCGCCCCACGGACGTCGACCGCGCCGCCCGCACGCTGTCCGGCGGGAACCAGCAGAAGGCCCTGCTGGGGCGGTGGCTGGTGCACGGCTGCGACGTGCTGCTCCTGGACGAGCCCACGCGCGGCGTCGACGTCGGCGCCCGCTCCGAGCTGTACGCCCTGGTGCGGCGGCTCGCGGACGCCGGCACGGCGGTGGTCGTCGTCTCCAGCGAGATCCCGGAGGTCCTGGGGCTCGCCGACCACGTGCTCGTGGTCTCCGAAGGCCGCGTCGTGCACCGGGCACCGGCGCAGGACATCGACGAGCACCGCGTGCTCGACCTCGTGATGGAAGGAACCGCCGCATGAGCACCCAGGTCGACGCGCCGCCCGCCGAGGGCGCGCGGTCCTCGTGGTTGTCCGGCCCCGCCGGGCGCACCGTCGGGCTCGTGGTGGCCCTCGCCCTCCTCGCCGTCGTCGGCGTGATCACGGGCGGGGAGCGGTTCGCCAGCTTCGACAACGTCATGACGATCCTGCGGCTCGCCGCGGTGACCGGCGTCCTGGCCATCGGGATGACGTTCGTCATCACCGCGGGCGGGATCGACCTGTCGGTCGGGTCCGTGCTGGGTCTCGCGACCGTGTGGGCCAGCACGCTCGCCACGCAGACCATGGCCGACGACCTCCACTGGACCGTCATGGTGCTCACGGCGCTCGCGGTGGGCGCGGCGGCGGGGGTCGTCAACGGGGTGATCATCGCCTACGGCAAGGTCGTGGCGTTCATCGCCACCCTCGCGATGATGATCGCCGCCCGCGGCCTCGCGGAGATGATCTCCGGCCGCCAGACGCAGGTCGTCAAGGTCGACGGCTTCCTCGACTTCTTCCGCGCCGACCTCGTGGGCGTGCCGGTCCTGGTGTGGCTGTTCGTCGTCGTCGCGGTCGCGGGCTGGTTCCTGTTCAACCGCACCACGTTCGGCCGCCGCACCGTCGCCGTCGGCGGCAACGCCGAGGCGTCCCGCCTCGCCGGCATCAAGGTGCAGCGTCACCTGCTGTACGTGTACGCGCTGTCGGGACTGACCGCCGGGATCGCCGGCGTGATGATGCTGGCGCGCACCACGGCGGGCACCTCGACCAACGGCCTGTACTACGAGCTCGACGTGATCGCGGCCGTGGTCGTCGGCGGCACGCTGCTGGTCGGCGGGCGCGGCACGATCCTCGGCACCGTCATCGGCGTCCTCATCTTCTCCATGCTCACCAACGTCTTCACGATCAACAACCTGTCCATCTCCGCCCAGAACGTCGCCAAGGGCGCGATCATCGTGATCGCCGTGCTGCTCCAGCAGCGCTTCGCCAAGCGCTCGACGTCGACGTGACGCCCGGGACCACGACCACCGTCGCCTGAGCACCCCGCACGATCCAGCACCACCCCAGCACCACCCCTGCACCACCCCGCACCGGGCCACCCGCCCGGCAGGGCCGGACCGAATCGAGGATGATCACATGTCCGCACGCACCGAGCTGGGACGCACCGCCCGCCGTCGGCGCACCCTCGCGCTGACCGCCGTCGCCACCACCGCCGTGCTGCTCGCCGCCGGCTGCACCAGCAACGAGCCGCCGGAGGAGGAGACCTCGGCCGCACCGCAGGCTGCGGCCGGGAGCAACGACGAGCCGGGGGAGAAGGTCGTCATCGGCTTCTCCGCCCCGGCCGCCGACCACGGCTGGATGGGCGCCATCACCAAGGCCGCCGTCGACACGGCCGACCAGTACGAGGACGTCGAGCTGCAGCAGGCCGAGGCCACCAACGACGTCAACGTCCAGATCAGCCAGATCGAGCAGTTCATCAACGACAAGGTGGACGCCATCGTCCTCCTGCCGTTCGACGGCGCCGCCCTCACCGAGGTCGCCACCAAGGCGATGGACGCCGGCATCCCCGTCATCAACGTCGACCGGGAGTTCTCCAGCCCGTTCGCGGCCCGCGCCACGGTGCTCGGCGACAACTACGGGATGGGCGTGAGCGCCGGCACGTACATCTGCGACCAGCTCGGCGACAAGCCCGACGCCGTGGTGGCCGAGATCGCCGGCATCGACTCCCTGCCCCTCACGCAGGACCGCAGCAAGGGCTTCAAGGACGCGCTGGCCGACTGCAACCTCGACGTCGACGCCCGGGTCGCCGCGGACTTCACCGTCCAGGGCGGCGAGACGGCGACGTCCAACCTGCTGCAGGCGCAGCCGAAGATCGACGCCATCTGGAACCACGACGACGACCAGGGCGTCGGCGTCCTGGCCGCCATCGAGAACGCGGGCCGTGACGAGTTCTTCATGGTCGGCGGGGCGGGCTCGCTCGACGTCATGGAGCACATCAAGGCCGGCGACTCGGTGCTGCAGGCCACCGTCGTCTACCCGTCCACCCAGGCGGCCGACGGCATCAAGCTGGCCCGCATGGTGGTGCAGAACAAGAACATGGGCGACCTGGTCTCCGCGGGCGTCCCGCGCACCACCCAGCTCTACGCGCCCGTGGTCACGAAGGACAACGTCGACCAGTACATGTCGATCGGGTTCCGGTCCTGACCGAACAGACCGAACAGACCGACCAGATCGACCGGACCGGGACGATCCGCACCACCGCACCGCGCGACGAGGAGGAGGGCGCTCGATGAGCGAGCACGCCACGGCAGGGGACAGGCCGACGCTGGGCGTCGGGATGGTCGGGTACGCGTTCATGGGAGCCGCGCACTCCCACGCGTGGCGCACCGCCCCGCGGTTCTTCGACCTCCCGCTCACCCCGCGGTTGCGGGTCGTGGCAGGCCGCGACGCCCGAGCCGTCGGGGCCGCGGCGGACCGGCTCGGCTGGGACACCGCCGTCACGGACTGGCGCGAGCTGGTCGCGCGGGACGACGTCGACCTCGTCGACATCTGCACCCCGGGCGACACGCACGCCGAGATCGCCGTCGCGGCGCTCGCGGCGGGCAAGCACGTGCTGTGCGAGAAGCCGCTCGCCAACTCGGTGGCAGAGGCGGAGGAGATGGTCCGGGCGGCCGAGGCAGCCGCCGAGCACGGCGTGCACGCGGCGGTGGGCTTCACCTACCGCCGCGTGCCGGCGATCCAGCTCGCCCGGCGCCTGGTCGAGCAGGGCCGGATCGGCGAGGTCCGGCACGTGCGGGCCCAGTACCTGCAGGACTGGCTGACCGATCCGGCCGCGCCGTTGTCCTGGCGCCTCGACAAGGAGAAGGCGGGCTCGGGGGCGCTGGGCGACATCGGCGCGCACGTCGTGGACCTCGCGCAGTTCGTCACCGGGGAGCGGCTGGTCGGCGTGGCCGGGATGCTCGAGACGTTCGTGCGCGAGCGTCCCGTGCCGGCGTCGTTCTCCGGCCTGACGGGCGAGGCGGGGGAGGGCACCGGCCCCGTGACGGTGGACGACGCCGCCGTCTTCTTCGGCCGGCTCTCGGGCGGAGGTCTGGCGAGCTTCGAGGCGACCCGCTACGCCGGCGGGCGCAAGAACGCCATCCGGCTCGAGGTCAACGGCACGCGCGGCTCGGTCGCCTTCGACTTCGAGGACATGAACCTGCTGCACTTCTTCGACGCGGCGGACGACGCGGAGGTGGCGGGCTTCCGCCGCATCGTCGTCACCGAGCCCGAGCACCCGTACGGCGGCCACTGGTGGCCTGCCGGGCACGGGCTGGGCTACGAGCACGCCTTCACCCACCAGGTCGTGGACCTCGTCGGCGACCTCGCGGCCGGGCGGCAGCCGACCCCGTCGTTCGCGGACGGGCTCGCGGTGCAGCGCGTGCTCGACGCCGTCGCCCGCAGCTCCGACAAGGGGAGCGGCTGGGTCGAGCTGCCGGCCTAGCCGCCGCCCGTCCCGTCCTGCGCACGCCCCCCGTCATCACCAGTCACCACCAGTCACCACGACTCACCGTCCGCCACCACCCCACCGCCGAGCTCGACGAGGAGATGCGCACCATGGCACGACCGATCACCCTGTTCACGGGCCAGTGGGCCGACCTGCCGCTGGAGGAGGTGGCGCGGCTCGCGTCGGGATGGGGCTACGACGGCCTCGAGCTGGCGTGCTGGGGCGACCACCTCGACCCGTGGCGCTGGGACGACGACGCGTACGTGCAGTCCCGGCTGGACCTGCTGGAGCGCCACGGGCTGAAGGTGTACGCCATCTCGAACCACCTCAAGGGGCAGGCGGTGTGCGACGACCCCATCGACGAGCGTCACCGCGACATCCTGCCGGACGTCGTGTGGGGCGACGGCGACCCGGAGGGGGTGCGGCAGCGCGCCGCGGAGGAGATGAAGCACACCGCCCGGCTGGCCGCGCGGCTCGGCGTCGACACGGTCGTGGGCTTCACGGGGTCGTCGATCTGGAAGTACGTGGCGATGTTCCCGCCGGCGTCGGAGGCGATGGTGGAGGCGGGCTACCAGGACTTCGCGGACCGGTGGAACCCGATCCTCGACGTCTTCGACGAGGTGGGCGTGCGTTTCGCGCACGAGGTGCACCCGAGCGAGATCGCCTACGACTACTGGACCACCGTCCGCACGCTCGAGGCCATCGGGCACCGGACGGCCTTCGGCCTCAATTGGGACCCGTCGCACATGGTCTGGCAGGACCTCGACCCCGTGAGCTTCCTCTGGGACTTCAAGGACCGCATCTATCACGTGGACTGCAAGGACACGAAGAAGCGGATGGGCAACGGCCGCAACGGCCGCCTGTCGTCGCACCTGCCCTGGGCGGACCCGCGGCGCGGCTGGGACTTCATCTCCACCGGCCACGGCGACGTCCCCTGGGAGGACGCGTTCCGGATGCTCAACACCATCGGGTACGCCGGGCCGATCTCGATCGAGTGGGAGGACGCCGGCATGGACCGCCTGGTCGGCGCTCCCGAGGCGCTCGACCTCGTGCGCCGGCTCGCCTTCGACGCGCCGGAGGCGGCGTTCGACGCGGCCTTCTCGCAGCGCTGACTCGTCAGTCCGCGCACGGCCTTCCTCCGAGCGCGGACAGACCGGTCCGTCGCGCTGCGTGGGGCGCGCGACGTCTCAGGAGGGGCGGTGCAGCATGACGACGTCGTCGTGCTGCACGCCGCCGACGTCGTAGGTCCGGCGGCCCGCCACCTCGAAGCCGTGCTTGCGGTAGAACGCCTGGGCCCGCACGTTCTCCCCGTTGGTGCCTAGCCACAGCGGGGCGCTGACCCCGGCAGCGGCGGCGAGCCGAGCGCTCGCCGCGACCGCCCCGTCCAGGAGGTGCGCCGCGACGCCCCCGCCGAGCGCGTCGGGGTGCACGTAGATCTTGGACAGCTCCGCGTAGGGGCCCTCGCCCGCCGCGGCACGCAGCACCGCGCGCTCCTCGGCGCCGTCGGGCTCGCCGAACGCGACCAGCGCGTAGCCCAGCAGCGTGGGGACGCCCTCGACCGCCGAGCTCTCCGCCGCCCCGTCCGATCCGGCGGCCGCGCCGGCGACCGTTCCGTCCACCGTGCCGTCGACCGCGACCAGGAGGGCGTGCCGGTCCGACGTCGCCCAGGCCAGGAAGTCGGCCGGCGTGAGGTGGGCGGCGACGTGCGCGGCCATGGTCGCGACCGGCGTCCCGGGCGGGCACGCGAGCGGGAACGTCAGCGCCGCGAGCCAGGCGACGTGCGCCGCCTCTCCGGGCTGAGCGGGACGGACGAGGACGGGCGCGGGGCGCACGAGGGCGGTCGGCGTGGAGGTCACCGAAGGATTCTCGCGCGGACCGGACGGGTGTGCGCCGCGTCACCGCGGACGGAGTTGGCCGGGTGCCAGGGAGCGTGTAATGTTCTACGACGTCAGCCCGACAGGGAGACGGACACCGAAGAGCATGACCGGGAGACCGGAGCTCAGGTGGCCGACCGGGGCTGGAACTCACACCGAGGAATGGGATAGCATTCGTGCGCCCCGGACGTCGTTCGTGGGGCTTTCCGATCGAGATCGGACCGTCCACCACCTGGAAAACAGGCGGTTGGAACGGCCGAAAAGATCTGGTAAGTTTGAGGGGTTGCCCCGGCGGGGCTGGAACGGAAAAGGTTCTGGTCTTGTGGGTGTGCGTCGGTTGTTTGAGAACTCAACAGTGTGTTTG
>NZ_JBSHCR010000067.1:0-23660 GCF_053615895.1 Isoptericola sp. NPDC055881 | reverse complement strand
GTGTATAAGAGACAGGTCGGACGGCGCGGCAGCTCGCGCTCGGCAGAGCGTCCTCGAAGGACGCAACGGCGTCAGTACAGGATCGACGCCTTGCCGCGCGGCCACGCGAGCGTGGCGTAGATCTGCACCATCGCCGCCTGGCCCAGCAGCTCGGTGGTCTCGCCGTCGGCCGGGAACAGCCCGGTCTCGGGGTCGCGCACGTCACGCCACTGCGCGTCCGCGTAGGCCGCCATCGCGTCCCGGTAGGTGTGCCCGCCGGTCACCGACTCCAGCAGCAGGAGGTTCTTGAACCAGATGGAGTTGAAGAACATGGGCTGCCCGTCGAGGCGGCCCTCGGTGACGTAGTACTGGTACGACGCCTGCGCGATCGCCTCGGCCTTGCGCAGGTACTCCGCCTTGCCCGTGGCCTGGTACAGCAGGGTGTACGTGCCCACCGGCACGCCCTGGTTGTAGGACCAGTGGGTCTTGTCGATCGACCCGTCGAGCTTGATGTTGTCCCAGTACAGCCCGTCCGGGGCCAGCAGGTAGCGGTCGGTCCAGTCCGTCATCCGCTCGGCCCAGCGCAGGTAGTCGGCGTCCCCGGTGATCAGGTACAGCCGCGTGGCGAGCTGTGCGCCCGGCATCGTGGAGACGGTGTTGCGGTCGGTGCTCCACGTCGCCTGCGTCCAGAACACGCCGCCCGGCGCCGGGTGGGTCGGGTCGGTGTCCCACCCCGACGCCACGAGGTCGAAGATCTCCTCGGCGCGGTCGAGCGCCGCGTCGTCGCCCGTGTCCAGGTACTGCTGCACCTTGGCGAGCGCCACCCACTCGTTGTCGTCGTAGAACATGTCGCCCCCGCCGCCGTACGGCGCCCGCGGGTAGGAGTCGTAGCCGGGCAGGCCCGTCGTGCCGCCGCCGGCGTTCCAGAACCGCTCCTGCCCGACGCCGCGGTCGGCGAGGTCGTCGGCGAACCCGCGGCCGGTGCGGCCCGGGATGCCCGCGAGGTCGAGCGTGGCGATGTGCGCCTGCGAGAACGGCCACTCGAACGAGTACGTCCGGTCGTCCGCCTTGCTCGGGTAGTGCTCCAGGTACAGCGACGACCCGTCGTCGGCGTACAGGTGCTCCTGCATGGCCTCGTAGCTGGCCACCGCGCGCGCCTCCTGCGTGCGCGGCGAGACGCCGTGCCGTCCCGTGTCGACGTCCGCGGACGCGGGGGCGGCGGCGGCCGCTCCCAGCGCGCACGCCAGCGCGGCGACCGTACCGACTGCTCTGGTGAACCTCATCGTCTCTCCTTCGCTCGGTGGTGCTCGGGTCTCAGCGGCGCACGCGCAGCGTGACCACCTGGAACGGGGACAGCTCGAGGAGCACGTCGTCACCGTCGCGCTGCGCGGCGTCCAGCGGCCGCTCCAGCAGGTCGGTCACGACGACCCCGGTGTGCGCGAACCCCGGCGTGAACCGGGTGCGCGCGCGGCCGCCGCGGCTCTCGTAGAGGCGCACGACGACGTCGCCGCTGCCGTCCTCGGCGAGCTTGACGGCCTCGACGACGACGGCGTCGTCGTCCACGACGACCAGCGGCTCCACGCCGTGGTCGCCCGTGACGACGCGCTCGGGCAGGTTCAGCGCGTAGCCCGCCCGGATGGCGTCGTCGATGCCGGCCCCGACGACGAGCTCGCAGCGCAGCTCGTGCTCGCCCTGGTCGGCGTCGGGGTCGGGGAACATCGGCGCGCGCAGCAGCGAGAGCCGCACGGTGGTGCCGCGGGCGCCCTGCGCGTCGGTCGCGTCGTCGGCCCGGGTGCGCGTGATGTCGTGCCCGTAGGTGGAGTCGTTCGCGACGGCCACCCCGAAGCCGGGCTCGGCGACGTGCACCCACCGGTGCGCGACCGTCTCGAACCGCGCGTGGTCCCACGACGTGTTGACGTGCGTCGGCCGGTGCACGTGCCCGAACTGGATCTCTGACGTCGCGCGCTCGGCCCGCACGTCCAGGGGGAACGCGAGCTTGAGGAGCTTCTGCCGCTCGTGCCAGTCGACGCGCGTCGTGATCTGCAGCCCCCGACCGTCGACCGGCAGGGCCAGGTCCTGCTCGATGCGCGACGCACCGACCTCGCGCAGCACGCGCAGCGCCGGGCCGGCGTCGGTCGTGACGACCTCGATCTTCGCCACGTCCGTGACGTCCGTGGTGCTGCGGCGGTAGTGCTCGTCGATGTCCCACGCCTCCCACTCGTTGGGGACGTCGCGGTGCAGCTGGAGCAGGTTCCCGCGCGCGCCGGGCAGGATCGCCTCGCGCCCGCTCGCCCGGTCGACGGCGGACACCACGTGCCCGGCGGCGTCGACGACGACGCGCACCAGGTCGTTCTCCAGCACCCAGCCGTCCGCGTCGCCCGCCGGACCGGACACCGGGGTCACCGTGCCCGCGCCGCGCGCCGCGTCCAGCGCCGTGGCGCCGAGCCCCGCGACGCCGTCGCGCGCGAACGGGCCCGCGTTGACGGCGACGGGGCGGTCCCCGTCGCCCACCAGTGCGCGGAGCGCGTCGGCCACGATCTCCTCGAGCTCGCGCGCCACCTCGGCGTAGTTGCGCTCCGCCTCGCGGTGCACCCAGGCGATGGACGACCCGGGCAGGATGTCGTGGAACTGCTGCAGCAGCACGGTGCGCCACAGCCGCTGGAGCCGCTCGGCCGGGTACTCGGCCCCGGTCCGCACGGCAGCGGTGGCGGCCCACAGCTCGGCCTCGCGCAGCAGGTGCTCGCTGCGCCGGTTGCCGCGCTTGGTCCGGGCCTGCGAGGTGTACGTGCCGCGGTGGTACTCGAGGTACATCTCCCCGGTCCACGTGGGCGGGGCGGCGTACTCGGCGCGCGCGGCGTCGAAGAAGGCCTGCGAGTCGGACAGCTCGACGCGCGGGGACCCCTCGAGGTCGTGCGTGCGGCGCGCGGCGGCCACCATCTCGCGGGTGGGGCCGCCGCCACCGTCGCCGAACCCGAACGGCACGAGCGACGTGTTGGCGCGGCCCTTCTCGGCGTACTGGCGCTCGGCGCGCGCCAGCTCCTCGGCCGACAGGTCCGAGTTGTACGTGTCCACGGGCGGGAAGTGCGTGAAGACGCGGCTGCCGTCGATGCCCTCCCACCAGAAGGTGTGGTGCGGCATCGTGTTCGTGTCGTTCCACGAGATCTTCTGCGTGAGGAAGTTGTCGCTGCCCGCGAGCCGGGCGAGCTGCGGCAGCGCGGCGGTGTAGCCGAAGGAGTCGGGCAGCCACACCTCCTTGGGCTCCACGCCCAGCTCCTCGATGAAGTACCGCTTGCCGGCCACGAGCTGGCGCGCCAGCGCCTCGCCGCCGGGCATGTTGGTGTCGGACTCGACCCACATGCCGCCCACCGGCACGAACCGGCCCTCACGCACCCGCTCGCGGATCCGCTCGAACAGCTCGGGGTAGTGCTCCTGCACCCACGAGTACTGCTGCGCCGACGAGCACGCGAACTTCACGTCCGGGTCCTCGTCCATCAGCGCCAGCACGTTGGAGAACGTGCGCGCGCACTTGCGCACGGTCTCGCGCGTGGGCCACAGCCACGCGGAGTCGATGTGCGCGTGCCCGACGGCGTGCACGCGGTGCGCGGACGCGGCGGCGGGGCTGGCCAGGGCGCCCGCGAGCGCCGCCCGGCCCGCGGCGGCGGTGCCGGCCACGTCGTCCGGGTCGACGGCGTCGAGCATGTCCTCCAGCGCCCGCAGCACCTCGGCCGCGCGCGGCGTGCTGCCGGGCAGCACGCGCACCAGGCCGTGCAGGGCGCGCACGTCCTGGAGCAGCTCCCAGGTGGTCTCGTCGACGAGCGCGAGGTGCATGGTGCGCAGCGCGTAGATCGGGTCGGGGCCGGACGTGTCCCAGGCGCCCATCCGCGTCGGTCGCGTCCAGGCGCCGCCCGGCACGTCGGGGTTGGCCGCCGCCTCGACGTAGAGGTCGACGCGACCGTCGGCGTCGAGCGCCTGCCCGGCCACGAGCGGCACGTGCTTGTTGCGGGGCTCGACGGCCTTGATGATCCGGCCGTCCGGGGTCCAGGCGGTGCCCTCGGCCTGGAAGCCGGGGCCGGCGCCCGTGAAACCGAGGTCGACGACGAGCTCCACTCGCGTGCCCGCGGGTGCGGCGTCCCCGGCCCACCCCGCGGGGACGGCACCGGTGACGTGGAACCAGGTGGTGTCCCACGGGCGCCCCCAGGGGGTGCCGATCGCGAACGGCGCGTACGTGGCCCGGGAGGCCTCGTCGAACGGCACCGGCTCCCCGCCGACGGTCCACGCCTCGACGTCGAGCGGCCGGGTCTCGCGCAGGACGGCGGGCTCCAGCCAGTCCTTCACGAAGCGCTCGAGACGCATGGTGGTGCGGGTGGTGGTGTCGTGCATGGATCAGGCTCCTGGTGAGGGGTGGGACGGTGGGACAGGTCAGGGCGGAGTCAGCCCTTGACGGCTCCGGCGAGCGCGAACGACGAGCCGGAGAGCCGCGAGACGAGCACGTAGAGCGCGACCGCGGGGATGGAGTAGAGCATCGAGTACGCCGCGAGCTGGCCGTAGGCCACGGAGCCGTACTGGCCGAAGAACGCGAAGATGCTCACGGCTGCCGGCTGCTTCTCGGGGGTCAGCAGCAGCACGAAGGGGACGAAGAAGTTTCCCCAGGCCTGGATGAACACGAAGATGAACACGACGGCGATGCCGGGCCGCATGAGCGGCAGGACGATGGTGCGCAGCGTCGTCATGGCCGACGCGCCGTCGGTCCAGGCCGCCTCCTCGAGGGAGATCGGCACGGAGTCCATGAAGTTCTTCGTCATCCAGATCGCCATGGGCAGCGACGTCGCCGCCATGAAGAACGTGGTGCCGGGGAGCGAGTCGAGCAGGTTGAGCTTCACGAACAGCGAGTAGACCGGCACCATCATGGCCGTGATCGGCAGGCAGGTGCCGAAGAGGACGGCGTACATGAACGGCTTGTTGAAGCGCATCCGGTAGCGCGACAGCGGGTACGCCGCGAGCACGGACGCCACCACGGTGATCAGGCCGGTGCCGGCGGACAGGACGAACGCGTTCGTCAGCGGCACCCACGTCTGCTCGGGGGTCATGACGGCGGTGAAGTTGGCGAGCGTGAACGTCTCCGGCAGGCCGACGGCGAGGGTGGCGTTCGCGTCGAGGGACGCGAGCACGATCCAGCCGAGCGGCAGCAGGAAGCACAGCCCGACGACGAGGAGGACGACGTTCGACAGGGCACGGGCGGCGCGCGGCCCGGGTGCGGCGACGGACGGGGAGGTCCGTCGTCGCACGGGCGGGGCGACGACGTCGGGCACCGGCGAGGGCGCGGGGACGGTCTGGGCCATCAGTCGACCTCCGGCTTCAGGCTGCGGATGTACACGACGGAGAAGACGGCGCCGATGATCAGCATCACGGTGGCGATCGCGGTGCCGTAGCCGACCTGGGCGAACTTGAACGCCTCCTGGTAGGCGAGGATCGGCAGCGTCGAGCTGTCCGTGCCGGGGCCGCCGCCCGTCATCACGTAGATGAGGGTGAACACCGAGAGGGTCTGCAGCGTCGTGAGCATGAGGTTGGTGGAGATGCTGCGCCGGATGGTGGGCAGCGTGACCCACACGAGCCGCTGGACGCCGTTGGCGCCGTCGACCGTGGCCGCCTCGGTGATCTCGGGCGGCACCTCCGCGATGGCGGCGGCGTAGACCATCATCGAGAACGCCGTGCCGCGCCAGACGTTCGCGAGGATGACGGCGAGCATCGGGTGGTCGAACAGCCAGTCCGGGCCGGCGATCCCGACGCCGGCGAGCAGGGAGTTCAGCGTGCCGTCCGCGTGGAAGAACGCGTAGGCGGCGAACGCGGCGACGATCTCCGGCAGCACCCACGCCGTCACGACGAGCGTCGAGACGACCGCGCGGACGGGCTTGAGGGCGGAGCGCATGAGCATCGCGAGGCCCAGGCCGGCGACGTTCTGCCCGATCACCGCGGACGCGATGACGAAGAGCACCGTGAGCCACAGCGCCTTCGGGAAGTCCGGGTCGCCGAGCAGCTGGACGTAGTTGTCCAGGCCCACCCACTCGGGGTTGGCGGCGGCCGGGCCCGTCAGGGCCGCGTTCGTGAACGAGCCGTAGAACGACCAGACGACCGGCCCGAGCATGAACAGCGCGAGCAGGACGACGGCGGGGAGCAGCGGCACGAGGCGGCCGGCGGTGCGGCGCACCGGAGTGCGCCGCACCGTCGACGGCCCCGCGCCCGGCGCCGCGGACGGCGCGGGGGCGAGGGCGGTCACGTCGTCAGCCGTTCGTCGTGTTCTCTTCGCCGACCTGGGAGACGACGGCCTTGTCGTAGGTCGCGGCGGCCTCCTCGGGCGACTTCTGGCCGGTCATCACCGACTCCATCGCGACCTGGATCGCGTTGGAGATCTGCGCGTAGTCGGACGTGGCCGGGCGGAAGTTCGTCACGCCGACGAGGTCGGAGAAGAACGGCACCGTCGGGTTCGCCTCGGAGTACGAGGGCTCCGCCGCGACGTCCTTGCGCACCGCGATCTGGCTGTTGTCGATCGCGAACCGCAGCGAGTTCTCCTTGTCGAGGGCGTGGGTGAGGACGTCGAACGCCACGTCGGGGTTCTTCGACCCGGCGCCGATCGCCATCGTCCACCCGCCGGACATGCTGACCGCGCCGGGCGCCTGGCCGTCCTGGGTCGGCATGGCGGCGGTGCCCATGACGTCCGTCCACTCGGGCCACGGCGCCGTGCCCTCCTTGAGCCACGTGCCCGGCATCCACGAGCCGTCGAGCGAGATGCCCAGCTTGCCCTTCGGCAGCCACTCCGCCGAGACCGTGTTGCCCACGTTCGGGTCGAGCGCCTGCTGCGGCGTGGGGGCAAGGCCCTCGGTGTAGATGGTCTTGATGAAGTCGAGCGAGTCCACGAACTCCTGCGACCCGACCACCCACTTCGCGGAGTCGGTGTCGTAGAGCGTGCCGCCCGTGCCGTAGAGCAGCATCTCGAAGCCCTGCATCGTCGACCCCTCGCCCATCGGCTTGCCGGAGTAGACGTTGAGCGGGATGACGTCCGGCTCGGCCTTCTTGATGGCGCGCGCGGCCTCGAGCAGCTCGTCCCAGGACTTCGGTGCCCAGTCGTCCGGCAGCCCGGCCTTGGCGAGCACGTCCTTGTTGAACCAGAGCCCGCGGGTGTCGGTGCCCATGGGGACGCCGTACGTCTTGCCGTCGTCGCCCAGGCCGGCCTGCTTGGCCTGGTCCACGAACTGGCCCCAGTCCTCCCAGTCGGCGAGGTAGTCGTCCATCGGCAGCAGGTACCCCGCCTCGACGTCGGACTTGATCATGAACGTGTCCTCGTACATGAGGTCGGGGGCCGTGGCGGGCGCCCGGTTCATCAGCGCGAGCTTGGTGAAGTAGTCGTTCTGGCTGGCCTCGATCGGCACGAGCTCGATCGTGACGTCGGGGTTCTCCTTCTCGTACTCGGCCTTGACGTCCTTGAACAGCTCGTCGGCCTGCGTGAAGTTGCCGAACTTCTGGTAGGCGATCTTGATCGTCGCGTCACCGTCTTCGCCGCCGCTGCCCCCCGAGCCGCAGGCTGCGAGGGCGAGGACGAGTGCCGTGACCGCGGTGCTCGCGGCGAGGGGTCGTGCCAGTCGCATGGTGCTCCTTTGCCCACATGAGTGGCCCGACGACGCCGGGCCGGCTGACGCGATTAACTCAAGCGAATTGAGTTAATGCTGTCAAGGGCGCAGGCGCACCCTGTGGCACGGATCGACCGGAAATCTCCCGCGAACCGGGCGGGAACCTGTCGAGACTCGAGCGGGACGGGCTACGAGCGGACGACCGCGCCCGGCGGCGTCGCGCCGACGAGGTCGGACGGGCGGGGCGAGAACAGGCCGTCCAGGACCAGGCTGGCGGCGCCCACCGCGCCGACGTGGTCCCCCACGGCAGAGCCCAGCACCTCGACGGCGTGCACCTCCCGCAACGTCGCCTGCAGGGTCAGCTCCCGCCGCACCACCGGCAGGTAGTGCGGGGCCAGGCGCGCCCACGCCGGCCCGCCGAACACCACCACCCCGGCGTCCATCAGGTCCGCCACGACCGTGATCCCCCGGGCCACCCGCCGCGCCGACACCTCGAGGATCCCCGCCGCGACGGCGTCGCCGTCCGCAGCGTGCCGGCACAGCGTCGTGAGCGCGGCGTCGAGCTCGCGGGGCGAGGACGCCGGGGTGTCCGGCGGCAGGACGCCGCTCGCGACGGCCTCGGCGACGAGCGTGGCGGGCGCCGCGGAGACCCCGATGCACCCGCGGCTGCCGCAGCCGCACAGCGGGCCGTCGTTGTCGACCACGAGGTGGCCCACCTCCCCCGCGTTCCGCGTCGAGCCCGTGAGCAGCTCGCCGTCGTGCGCGACCGCGACGGCCACGCCGAAGCCTGAGTAGAAGAACAGCGACGTGCCGCGCTGCATCCGGTTGCCGCGCCACAGCTCGGCGACCATCGCCGCCGACACGTCCTTGTCGAGCACGACGTCGAAGCCGGTCGCGGCCGCCAGGAGGTCCCGCACGGGCACCTCGCCCCAGCCGTCCAGCAGCGGCGGCCGCAGCACCGTGCCCGCGTTCAGGTCCACGGGGCCGGGCGCGGCCACGCCCAGGCCGAGCACCGCCTCCCGGTCCACGCCGGCGCGCCGGAGCATCGCGTCCGTGGCCGCGGCGACCGCCTCCGCGACGGCCTCCGGCCCGGCCGGGGTGGGCTCCACGACCTTCTCCAGCGTCCGGCCGTCGAGGTCCACCAGCACCGAGGTCACGACCACGGGGTCGATGTGCGTGCCCAGCGCGTACGCGCCCCGAGGGTCGAGGTACAGCATCGTGCGGGGCTTGCCGCGGCCCGTGGACCGCCGCTCGCCCTCCACGACATAGCCGTGCGCGATCAGCCGCGCCACGATGTTCGAGACCGCCTGCAGGGACAGCCCTGTCCCGGCGGCGAGCTCGCTGCGGCTCGTCCCGTCCGGCGCTCGCCGCACCTGGTCGAGCACCACCATCTGGTTGAAGTCGCCCACCCGCGGCAGATTGGTCCCGCGACGCACCGTGTCCCTCACCTCGTCCGTCCGACGGTTGCAGCGTAGACGTCCGGCGCGGGGAAGCGTTCTCCGTGGTCGCCGTCCGGCCACTACAGTGCACTCCGACACCGCAGTGCCGCAGGAAGTCCGGAGGAACCCGATGGCGCAGTTCGACCTGCCCGTGCCCGAGCTCGAGGCGTACGTCCCCCTGATCGACGAGCCCGCCGACTTCGACGAGTTCTGGTCGCGGACCCTGGCCGAGAGCCGCGCGCACGACGACGCGCCCGTGCTGGAGCGCGTGGACACCGGGCTGACGGAGCTCGTCGTGGACGACGTGACCTTCCCCGGCTTCGGTGGCCAGCCGGTCAAGGCCTGGCTGACCCGGCCCGCACGCCACGACGCCGCCATCGACGGCCCCCTGCCGGCCGTCGTCGAGTTCGTCGGGTACGGCGGCGGCCGCGGCCTCGCGCACGACCACCTGGGCGTCGCGGCGGCGGGGTACGCGCACCTCGTCATGGACACCCGCGGCCAGGGCTCGGGCTGGGGCCACGGCGGCGACACCCCCGACCCGGTGGGCAGCGGCCCCGCCTCCCCCGGCTTCATGACGCGCGGCGTGCTCGACCCGCACGACCACTACTACCGGCGCGTCTTCACCGACGGCGTGCGGGCCGTGGACGCCGTCCGCCAGGTCGCCGGCATCGACCCGGCGCGTGTGGCCGTCACCGGCACGAGCCAGGGCGGCGGCATCGCCATCGCCGTCGCGGGCCTCGTGCCGGACGTCGCGGCCGCGGCCCCCAACGTGCCGTTCCTGTGCCACTACCGCCGCGCCGTGCAGATCTCGGACGCGTTCCCGTACGCGGAGATCACGCAGTACCTGTCGGTGCACCGGGAGCACGAGGACGCCGTCTGGCGCACGTTCTCCTACCTGGACGGCGTCTCGTTCGCCCGCCGCGCCCGCGCCGCCGGTCTGTTCTCCACGGCTCTGCGGGACGACGTGTGCCCGCCGTCGACCGTCTACGCCGCCTACAACCAGTGGGGCGCGCACGGTGACACCACCCCGGACAAGGCGATCGACGTCTACCCCTACAACCGGCACGAGGGCGGCCAGGGCTACCGCTTCGCCCCGACGCTGGCCTGGCTGTCCAAGCACCTCTGACCGCGAGGTAGTCCAGGTCCCCGCGAGGTAGTCCAGGTCCCCGCGAGGTAGTGGAGACCTCCGCGAGGTAGTCCGCGTCGCGAGGGACGCGAACTACCTCGCGGAGACCTGAACTACCTCACCGCCCGCAGGACTACCTCGCGTAGGTCCCAACTACCTCACCGCTCCTCGCACTACCCCGCGGAGGTATCAACTACCTCGCGGTGGGCCCTACTACCTGACCGGTCCCCGCACTACCTCGCCGCCCACAGAACTACCTCGCGGTGAGCCTGAACTACCTCGCGGTGGCTCGCGCGGGACCGGTGTCGGCGGTCAGGGCAGGAGGCGGGCGCCCTGCGCGGGGCCGGAGGTGCACCAGACGGCGTCGGCGGCACCCTCGGCCGTCCAGGACGCGGCGACGGCGAGCGCGTGCTGGCGCGACCGGGCGAGCGCCGCCACGGTGGGCCCGGACCCGGACACGAGAGTGCCGAGCGCGCCTGCGTCCCGGGCGACGGCGAGCGTGCGCTCCAGCTCAGGCCGGAGGGACAGCGCGGCAGGTTCGAGGTCGTTGTGGAGCGCGCGCCCGAGGGCGTGCGCGTCACCGGCGCGCAGCGCCTGCATGAGCCCGTTGTCCTCCGCGAGGCTCGGGTCGGCCGGCGCGCTGCCGTCGTCGTCCGCGAGCTCGTCGAAGCGGCCGTACACGGCGGGCGTGGACAGCCCCTCCTCCTGGGTGGCGAACACCCAGTGGAACTCGCCGCGCGTCATCGCCGGCGTCAGCAGGTGTCCCCGGCCGGTGCCGACGGCGGTGTGCCCGAGGAGAGCGAAGGGGACGTCGGAGCCGAGCTCGGCGGCGATCGCCGCCAGGTCGTGGCGGCTCATGCCGGTCTGCCACAGCGCGTCGCACGCGACGAGCGTCGCGGCGGCGTCGGCCGAGCCGCCCGCCATGCCGCCGGCCACCGGGACCCCCTTGGCCAGGTGCAGCGCCACGTCCGGCGTCGCCCCGACCCTTTGAGCCAGGGCCACCGCCGCCCGCCAGGCGAGGTTCGACTCGTCCACCGGCACCCGGTCGGCCTGAGGTCCGTCCACGGTGATCGTCACGCCGGCTCCCTCGGGCACCTGGGTGGCGGTGACCTCCTCGTAGAGCGCCACGGCCTGGAAGATCGTCGCCAGCGGGTGGTACCCGTCGTCCTGCACCGCGCCGACACGCAGCGACAGGTTCACCTTCCCCGGCGCGCGCACGCGGACCGACGGCGACGGAGCGGCGGCGAGGTGCGTCACGCGTCCACCGTGCCAGCAGCGACCGGAAGCTGCTCGGCGATCCGCGCGAAGTCCTCCACGCCGAGGCGCTCCCCCCGCAGCCCGGGGTCGACGCCTGCGGCGCGCAGCGCCTCCTCGGCGGCGGCGCCCGAGCCGAACGTGCCCGACAGGGCGGCGCGCAGCGTCTTGCGCCGCTGCGCGAACGCGGCGTCGACGACGGCGAACACCTGCTCGCGGGTGGCGGTCGTGACCGGCGGGTCACGACGCTCCAGCCACACGAGCGCGGAGTCCACGTTGGGCTCGGGCCAGAACACGTGCCGGCTGACGTTGAGCGACCGGCGCGTGTCCGCGTACCAGGCCGCCTTGACCGAGGGCACGCCGTAGGTGCGCGACCCCGGCCCGGCGGCGAGCCGGTCCGCGACCTCCGCCTGCACCATCACGAGCACGCGCTCCAGGGTCGGGAACCGCTGGAGGAAGGTGAGCAGCACCGGCACGGCGACGTTGTACGGCAGGTTCGCGACGAGCGCAGTCGGCGGCTCGCCCGGCAGCTCCGTCACCTCGAGGGCGTCGGCGGGGACCACCTCGAAGTCCGCGTCGGGAGCGTGCCGCCGCACCGTCTCGGTGATCTGCCCCGCGAGCACCCGGTCGATCTCGACGGCGACGACGGACGCGCCCGCCTCGAGCAGCCCGAGCGTCAGGGACCCCAGGCCCGGTCCGATCTCGACGACCCGCTCCCCCGGCGTCAGCCCGGCGGCGCGCACGATCTTGCGCACCGTGCCGCCGTCGTGCACGAAGTTCTGCCCGAGCGTCTTGGTGGGGCGCACGCCGAGGCGCCCTGCCAGCTCGCGGATCTCCGCAGGGCCGAGCAGGGCGCCAGGGGTGTGGGTCATGGGGCCGAGTCTATTCGGCGGCACGCACCGTGCCGGTCGAAGCCGGTCGAAGCCGGTCGAAGCCGACCGAAGCCGAGCGAAGCCGACCCGGGTCTCAGTACCAGCCGACCGACTCCGAGTGGCCCCAGGCGCCGCACGGCGTGCCGTACACGTCGGCGATGTAGCCGAGGCCCCACTCGATCTGCGTGGCGGGGTTGGTCTGCCAGTCCGAGCCGGCCGACACCATCTTCGAGCCGGGCAGCGCCTGCGGGATGCCGTAGGCGCCGGACGACGGGTTGGACGCCGAGGCGCTCCAGCCCGACTCCTTGGTCCACAGCGACTCGAGGCACGTCCACTCCGAGCCGGACCACCCGCGGGCCGCGGCCATCTGCTGGCCGATCGACCGGGTCGAGCCCGAGAACGTCGTGGTCGTGGCAGCCGCCGGCTCCTCCGGACGCTCCTTCGTGCCCTTCACCAGCACGCGGGTCACGGGCTTGGCGGTGACCTTGTCGGAGAGCTTGGTCTTCTTGACGACCTTGCCGTCGACCGTGGTGACCTGGCGGACGATCGTGCGCTCGCCGTCCTTGCCCTGCTTCGCGACCTTGGCGTCGAGGTCGGAGTACCGGTCGTCCGACGTCTTGGTCCTGGTGCCGTGGGCGATCGCCTTCGTGGTCGTGACCTTCTTGGTCTCGACGCGCTGGACGACGACGGCCACCTGCGGCGTGGCGGGGGCGTCCGCGGCCTGCTCGGTCGAGGCGACCTCCTCGGTCGTCGCGGTGGCCTTGCCGGCCTGCTTCTCCTGCTTCGCGACCGCGGCCGTCACGCCCTTCTTCACGTCGGGGTTGGCGGTGCCGGTCACCTGCACGCGGTCCTTGGCGCCGAGGTCGACGTCGGCCTGGTGCAGCACGCCCGCGACGTCGTCCGCGCCCTCGACGACGTCCGTGGTGCCGTCGTGCACGACGGCCACCGGGCCGTCGGTGTCGACGTCCACGGGCAGCGTGGCGCGGTCGCCCGAGCGGGACGCGACGATCCGCACGTCGCCACCCCGGGCGGTGAGGGTGTCCAGCGCCTCGTCCGCGTCGAGCGCGGTGACCCACACGTCGTCCTGCTTGCCGTCCACCTGGAGCGTGAGCTCCTTGCCGGAGCGGACCACGATGTCGGCGCCGTCCTCGAGCTCGTCGCCCGCGGCGGGGGTCACGAGGTCGCGGTCGCCGACGACGACGCCCTGCGACGTCAGCAGGTCGTCGACGGAGCCGGAGTAGGAGGTGACGGTGCGCACGGCGCCGTCGACGTCGAGCGTCACGGTCTTGCGGGCGTCGGCGTAGGCGACGGCCCCGCCGGCGACGGCGACCGCTGCAGCCGTCGCGGCGGCCACGAGGGGCCAGCGGCGGCGATGGCTCGGGGCGGTCGTGGCCGGCGCCGCAGGCTCGGGGGCCGGCACGGCGGGCACAGGAGAGGTCTGAGGGGTGCGGGTCACGAGAGTCCAGTCGTCGTGCTGTCCGGGCACGGTCGTCGAGGGCGGGCCTCGACGACCCGTCACGCACCGGGGCGGCGCGGTCGCGCCTCGCTCCCGGCCTCCGCGCCCTGAGGCGCCGAGTACCGACCCACCGATCCGGCGGTCTTCCCGTCGCGGCCCATACACCTGAACGGTGCGGCTCGCCTGCGGGACACACGACCGTAACCGATTCGTTATTGAGAACCTAATCCCGCGGCGCGGTCGTGACGAGCACCACGGTCGCCGCGGCGGAGCCGCCGGCCGCGCCCCCGACCCTGGGACGGACGAAGGCCCGCCGCCCGACCCTGCGACAGGGTCGGCCGACGGGCCTTGTTCGACTCAGCTCAGAGCAGGCCGAGCTTCGCCGCGCAGCCGGGCCACTGGCCCCAGCCCGACTGGGCCTGGAGCTTCTTGGCGATCCGGGTCTGCTCGGCAGCCGAGTTCTCCGACGGCAGCCCGCTGCCGCCCAGCGCCTGCCACGTCTGCAGCGAGAACTGGTACAGGCCGTAGTAGCCGTTGCCCGTGTTGGTCGCCGGGTTGCCCCCGGACTCGCACTGGGCCAGGTCCGCCCACACGCCCGCGGGCGCGGAGCCGAGCGACGTGCCGCTGGACGACCCGCTCGACGACCCGCTCGACGACGACCCGGAGGACGAGCTGCTGCTCGACGTGGTCGCGGGCTCCGGCTCCGGCTCGGGCTCCGGCTCGGGCCGGGCCTTGGTGCCCTCGACGACGATCTCGGTGACCGGCTTGGTGGTCACCTTGTCCGAGAGCTTCTTCTTGGCGACGACGTCGCCGTCGACCGTGGTCACGCGGTAGGTGAGGGTGCGCTCGCCGTCCTTGCCCTCCTGGGTGACCTTGCTGCCCAGGTCGGCGTACCGGTCGTCGTCCTGCTCGGTGCGCGACTTGTGGTCCACCGCGACCTTCTTGGTGACCTTCTTGGTGTCGACGCGCTCGATGACGATGCGCACCGCGGGGTCGCCCTCGGTCTTGGCGGCCTGGCTCTCGACGAAGACGTGGTCGTCCTTGTCGACGGTCAGGCCGAGGCCCTGGAGGATCGCGTCGAGGCCGACGGAGCCGTCGTCGACCACCGTGGTGGTGCCGTCGGCGACCACGGCGACCGGCTGGTTGGCGTCGAGCTGGAGGGGCAGCGACGCGCGGTCGCCGGAGCGGGACGCGACGAGGGAGACGTCGGAGCCGCGTGCGTCGAGGCCGCGCAGGGCCTCCTCGGCGTCGAGCGCCGTGACCCACACGTCGTCCTGCTGGCCGTCGACGTCGACCGTGAGCTGGTGCCCGGACCGCACGACGACCTGGGAGCCGTCGCGCAGGGCGGCGTCCGTGCCGGGGGTGACGGAGTCACGCTCGCCGACCTCGACGCCCTGGGCGTCGAGCAGGCCGGCCACGGAGCCGGAGAAGGTCTGGAGGGTCTGCGTCTGGCCGTCGACGTCGAGCGTGACGCTCTTGCGCGCGGTCTCGTAGGCGGTGGCCGCGCCACCGGCGAGGACGAGGGCGCCTGCCGCGAGGCCCGCGATCAGCGGGAGCCGACGGCGGCGCGTGGCGGTCGTGGTGCCGGAATCGGACGCCTCGGGCGTCGACTCGGCCGAGGGATGGGGAGTCTCGTTCGAGGAGTTCACACAGGTCCAGTCGTCGTGCGATCCGGCCACGACGGCGGGCTCCCGACTGGCGGTCGGGGCCGAGGTCGATCCGGTGGCTCCGAAGACCGTAACCGGATCGTGACTATCGGCCAAGCCCGGATGTGCTACGGATGCCCGCGTCTGTCCGGTGCCGTCCGAAAAGTCTGGACGGGTGAGGTGACCCGACTCACAGGCCCCCCGCCGGCCCCTGGGCTCAGTACCAGCCGACCGACACGGAGTGGCTCCACGCCCCGCACGGCGTGCCGTAGCGGCCGGCGATGTAGCCCAGACCCCACTCGATCTGCGTCGACGGGTTGGTCCGCCAGTCCGCCCCGGCGGTCGCCATCTTCGTGCCCGGCAGCGCCTGCGGGATGCCGTACGCCCCGCTCGACGCGTTCTCGGCGTTCCAGCGCCAGCCGGACTCCTTGTCCCACAGCTTCTCGAGGCAGACGTACTGGTCGTCGCCCCAGCCGCGCTCGGCGGCCATGGCCTTGCCGATCGCCTTCGCCGAGCCCGGGTCGGGGGTCGCCGTGGAGACCTCCAGCGTGCCCACCACGACCACCTCGTCGACGGGCTCGCGCGTCACCTCGCGGTCCAGCACCGTGCGCTGCACCTCGGCGCCGTCGAGCGTGTGCACCTCGTACGTCGTGACGCGCTCGCCGGGCACCCCGGCCGTGCGGACCACCTCGTACCCCTTCGGCAGCTCGGCGGACTCGACACGCTCGGTCTTGAACGGGATGACCTCGGTGACGCGGTCGGCGTCCGTGTCGCCCCGGCTGACCATCACGACCATGCCGTCCACGGCGGCCGCGCCGAGCGGCACCGACGTGCGGTCCTGCTTGCCGAGCGTGATGCCCGCGGTGGACAGCACGTCGCGCACCGTGGCCTGCGAGGTGCGGATCGGCAGGACGAGCCCGTCCACGGCGACCTGGACCGTCTTCATGGTCGACACGCGCACGGGTGCGCGGTCGAGCGGGGCCGTGCGGGACGCCGACGTCACCGCGTCGGCGCCGCGCGGGCCGAGCGCGGCCAGCAGCTCGCCCACCGTGTGCGCCGTCGTCGGGAAGGTCGTGACCTCGCCGTCGATCTCCACCGTGACGTCGCGGCTGGAGCGCACGACGACCTCGCCGCCGTTCCGGGCCGCGGACGACGCCGCCGGCTGGACCAGGTCGTCCGGGCCGGGGGTGATGTGGTGGGAGCGCAGCACCTCCGCGACGGTCGTGCCGTACGCGTCGACGGTCACGACACGGCCGTCGTAGTCGATCGTCATGGACTTGTGCGCGTGCGCGACGGCGGCGGTGCTGCCCAGCAGCGCGACGACGACGACGCCGTGCACGACGTGCCGCGCGGGACCGGTCAGCGGCCCGCGGCGCGGGGACGACGGACCGGTCGCCGCCACGTCCGACGCCCGCTTCGCCCTGGTTCTCCGCACGAGCACCAGACCGTAACGGAACCGTGACCTCGGGGGAAGCCCCGACCTGCTCGCGCCCCGCTCGCCGCCCCGGCTCACCAGGCGCCGTAGACGCGTTCGGACGTGGCCGAGACGGCCCGGCAGACGTCGTCCAGCGGGCGCTCCAGGACCGCGGCCATCGCCCGCACCGTGTGCGCCGCGACGTACGGGGCGTTCGGCTGGCCGCGGTACGGGTGCGGCGGGAGGTACGGCGCGTCCGTCTCGACCAGCACCAGCTCCAGCGGCACCGTCCGCAGGGCGGCGCGCAGGTGGTCGTTGCGCGGGTACGTCACGGGGCCGGCGAACGACAGGAACCACCCGTGCTCCGCCGCCAGGGCGGCCATCTCCTCGTCGCCCGAGTAGCAGTGGAACACCGTGCGCTCGGGGGCGCCGTCGGCCAGCAGGACGTCGATCACCTGCGCGTGCGCGTCCCGGTCGTGGATCTGCAGCGCCAGGCCGAGCTCCTTGGCGAGCGCGACGTGCGCGCGGAACGCCTCGCGCTGCACGCGCTCGCCCTGCGGTCCTGTGCGGAACAGGTCCATCCCGGTCTCGCCGATCGCGCGGACGCGGTCGTGGGCGCGCGCGACGTCGGCCACCCGGGCGAGGGCGTCGTCGAGCGCGACGGCGTGGTGCGGGGCGGGGTCGGGCTCCAGACCGTCCGGGCCCACCTCCCGCACGCCGGCGTGCAGCACCGCCTCGTTCGGGTGGATCGCGACGGCCGCGAGCACCCCGGTCCCTGCTCCGGCCCCCGCCCCGGCCTCGGTTCCGAGCAGCTCGACCGTCCAGTCGATGCCGGGCAGGTCGCAGCCCACCTGCACCACGCGGTCGACCCCCGCCGCCGCGGCGCGCGCGAGGTGCTCCTCGACCGTCGGCACCGCGACGTCGTCCGGCAGCACACCGGCGATCGCGTCGAGGTGCGTGTGGTTGTCCGCGACGGGGACAGGCAGCGGCTCCGGGTCCGCCGGGAACCCGCGCTCGCGCTTGCGCCCCACGATCAGGCGTCGTCGGCGAGACGCGGGAAGAGCGCCGCACCCTTCGTCACGGTCGCGCCGGCCGGCAGGACGCCGAAGCTCGCCGCGCTCGCCACCGGCTGCGCGTCCAGCGCGCCCAGGCTGCTCTCCGCGCCCAGGGCGTCCCAGAGCGCGTGCGCCGCCTGCGGCGTCACCGGGTTGAGCAGGACGGCGAGGGAGCGCAGCGCCTCCGCCGCCGTGACGAGCGACGTCGCGAGCCGGCCGCCGTCGACCCCACGGCCGTCGGCGTCGGTCTCGCCCTCCTCCTTGGCGACCTTCCACGGCTGCGTCTCGGTGATGTACACGTTCGTCGCGTCCACCAGCGTCCACGCGGCGCCGACGGCGTCATGGATGGCCAGGCGGTCGATCGCCGCCTCGGCGTCCGTCACGGCGCGCGCGGCGACGGCCTCGAGGTTCTTCTCCAGGTCGGTCGCCGGGCCGGCCGTCGGCAGCGCGCCGCCGAAGTACTTGCCGATCATCGCCGCCGTGCGGGACGCGAGGTTGCCGAACCCGTTGGCCAGCTCGCCGTTGTACCGGGCGACCATGTCCTCCCAGGAGAACGAGCCGTCCCCGCCGAACGCGATGGTCCGCATGAAGTAGTAGCGGAAGGCATCGGAGCCGAACGTGTCGACGATGTCGTCCGGCTTGATTCCCGTCAGGCGCGACTTGCTCATCTTCTCGCCGCCCACCAGCAACCAGCCGTGCGCGAACACCCGCTTCGGCAGCGGCAGCCCCGCGGCCATCAGCATCGCCGGCCAGATCACGGCGTGGAACCGCAGGATGTCCTTGCCGACCAGGTGGACGTCGGCCGGCCAGGTCCGCGCGAACCGCTCGCGCGCCGCCTCGTCGTCGGCGCCGTAGCCGACCGCGGTCGCGTAGTTCAGCAGGGCGTCGAACCACACGTACAGCACGTGCTTGTCGTCCCAGGGGATCGGGATGCCCCAGTCGAACGTGGACCGCGAGATCGACAGGTCCTGCAGGCCCTGCTTCACGAAGCCGATGACCTCGTTGCGCGCGCTGGCCGGCTGCACGAACTCGGGGTCGTCCTCGTACAGCGCGAGGAGGCGCTCGGCGTACGCGCTCATGCGGAAGAAGTAGTTCTCCTCCGCCAGCATCTCCACCGGCTTGAGGTGGATGGGGCACAGCTTCTGCCCCTCGTAGTCGCCGGTGCCGTCGACGAGGTCGCCCGGGAGCTTGTACTCCTCGCACCCCACGCAGTACGGGCCCTCGTAGGACCCGGAGTAGATCTCGCCCTTGTCGTACAGGTCCTGGAGGAACGTCTGGACGGCGGTCTCGTGCCGCTCCTGGGTGGTGCGGATGAAGTCGTCGTTGCGCACGTCGAGCGTCTTCAGGACCGGCTGCCACGCCGTCTCGACGAGCCGGTCCGCCCACTCCTGGGGGGAGACGCCGTTCGCCTCGGCCGTGCGCAGCACCTTCTCCCCGTGCTCGTCCGTCCCGGTGAGGAACCAGACGTCCTCCTGGCGCTGGCGGTGCCAGCGCGTGACGACGTCGGCCGCGACCGTCGTGTACGCGTGCCCGATGTGGGGGGCGTCGTTGACGTAGTAGATCGGCGTCGTCAGGTAGAAGGTCTTCGCGCGCTCCGGCATGCGGCCCATCGTAGTTGGGCAGGGGCGGCGCCCCGCCCTCAGGCCTTCGCGCGCAACCGCTCGAGCTCCTCCTCGACGATCGAGTCGTCGAGCTTGGTGAACACGGGCGTGGGCTTCGCGACCTCGGTGCCCGGCACGACGGCGCGCGGCTCCCACGCCGGGAACGCGTAGTCGCCGGTGATCACCGGGTAGGTGCGCGAGTCGTCGTCGAGATCGGTGACCTCGTCGATGCGCGGCTGGGGCGCGAACGTCCCGGTGCCGCCGAACGTCTCGTGCACCCGCTGCGCCGAGTGCGGCAGGAACGGGCTGAGCAGGGTGTTGCAGTCGCTCACGGCCTGCGTGACCGTGTGCAGCACCGTGGCGAGCCGGTCGGGGTCCGTCTTGAGCTTCCACGGCTCGGTCTCGGACACGTACCGGTTGACGTCGCCGACGACGCGCATGGCCTCCGCGATCGCCGCCCGCTGGCGGTTGGACCCGATGAGGCCGCCCACGGTGCCGAACGCCTTGCCCGTCGTCTCGAGGACGGCGCGGTCGACGTCCGCCCGCTCGCCCGGCGTCGGGACCTGCCCGAAGTTCTTGTGCACCATGCTCGCCGTGCGGTTCACCAGGTTGCCCCACCCGGCGACGAGCTCGTCGTTGGTGCGGCGCAGGAAGCTGTCCCACGTGAAGTCCACGTCCTGGCTCTCCGGGCCGGCAGCGGCCACGTAGTAGCGGAACGCGTCCGGCTGGTAGCGGGCCAGCATGTCGCGCACGTAGATGACCACGCCGCGCGAGCTGGAGAACTTCTGGCCCTCCACGTTGAGGAACTCCGAGCTGACCACCTCGGTGGGCAGCTGCAGCGCGCCGTAGGGCCCGGGCGCACCGCCGCGAGAGCCCTTGCCGTCGTAGGCGAGCAGCTCGGCCGGCCAGATCTGGGAGTGGAAGGTGATGTTGTCCTTGCCCATGAAGTAGAAGGAGCGGGCGGTCTCCTCGGTCCAGAACGCGCGCCACGCCTCCGGGTCGCCGGTGCGGCGCGCCCACTCGATCGACGCGGACAGGTAGCCGATGACGGCGTCGAACCACACGTAGAGCCGCTTGGTGGGGTTCTCCTGCCACCCGGGCAGCGGCACGGGGATGCCCCAGTCGATGTCGCGCGTCATGGCGCGGGGGCGCACGTCGTCGAGCAGGTTGCGGCTGAAGTTCAGCACGTTGGGCCGCCACCCGGTGCGCGTGCGCAGCCAGTCGCCCAGGGCGTCGGCGAGCGCCGGGAGGTCGAGGAAGAAGTGGTTCGACTCGACGAACCTCGGCGTCTCGCCGTTGATGCGGCTGCGAGGGTTCTTCAGGTCGATCGGGTCGAGCTGGTTGCCGCAGTTGTCGCACTGGTCCCCGCGCGCGCCGTCGTACCCGCAGATCGGGCAGGTGCCCTCGATGAAGCGGTCGGGCAGCGTGCGGCCGGTGGACGGGGAGATCGCCCCCATCGTGGTCTTCTCGACCAGGTAGCCGTTCTGGTGCACCGTGCGGAACATCTCCTGCACGACGGCGTAGTGGTTGCGCGTCGTGGTGCGCGTGAACAGGTCGTAGGAGAGCCCGAGGGACGTGAGGTCCTCGACGATGACGCGGTTGTAGCGGTCCGCGAGCTCCTGCGGGGTCACCCCCTCCTGCTCCGCCTGCACGAGGATCGGCGTCCCGTGCTCGTCGGTGCCGGAGACCATCAGCACGTCGTGACCCGCCATCCGCATGTGCCGGCTGAAGACGTCGGAGGGAACGCCGAAGCCGGCGACATGGCCGATGTGCCGCGGGCCGTTGGCGTAGGGCCAGGCCACGGCGGAGAGGATGTGGGTCACGCCCGCGATTGTAGGGGCCGGTCACCGGAGGGCGACGCGCACCAGCCGGTCGTCGCCGTCGCGGGGCGTGCCCCGGCCGTCGGTGTTGTTGGTCAGCACCCACAGCCCGTCCGCGTCCCCGCCCCCGGCGACGACGGGCGCGACGTTGCGCAACCGCCCGAGCTGCTCGACGAGCAGCGCCTGCGGCGCACCCAGCGGCCGGACGCTGCCGTCGGCGTCGACCCGCCCGCTCTTGCCGTCGTCCTTGCCCTCGTCCGTGCCCGTGCCCTCGCCCGTGCCCTCGCTCGCGCCCGAGCCCGTGCCGCCGAACGGCACCCGCCACAGCCGCTCGCCGCGCAGCCCGGCGAGGTACACGGCATCGTCCGTCACCGCGAGCCCCGAGGGGGACGCCTCGTCCGGCGACCACCACGCGACGGGCGCGACCGTGCCGTCCCCGGCGCCGTCCGGCCCCTCGACGTCGGGCCAGCCGTAGTTGCCGCCCGGCTCGATCACGTTGAGCTCGTCCCAGGTGTTCTGCCCGAACTCGCTCGCGAACATCCGCCCCGAGCGGTCCCACCCCAGGCCCTGGACGTTGCGGTGCCCGAGCGTCCAGACCGGCGACGCGGGGTCGGGGTTGCCGGGCGCCGGCTGGCCGTCCGTCGTCACGCGCAGGATCTTGCCGCCCAGCGAGCCCGGGTCCTGCGAGGCGGCACCGTCACCCGCGTCGCCCGTCCCGACGTAGAGGAACCCGTCCGGCCCGAACGCCAGCGCGCCGCCGTCGTGGTGCCCGGCGCGGGGGATGCCGGCGAGGACGGTCGTGAGGCCGCCCAGGGACGTGCCGTCGAGCGTCCCGCGCAGCACGGCGTTGTCGTCCGCGCCGGTCCGGTAGACGAAGACGTCGCCGGACGCCGGGTCGCGGGCCACCCCGAGCAGCCCGCCCTCGCCGTCCGGCGCGGTCTGCGCCGCGAGCTCGTCGGCGCCCGGACCGGTGACGTCCGTCGTCGTACCGCCGTCGGGATCGACGACGACCAGGCGGGCCTCGTCGCGCTGGCTGACCAGCAGGGTTCCGTCGGGCAGCGAGGCCAGGCCCCACGGCACGTCGAGGCCGTCGACGACGGTCGTGACGTCGGCGGCGGGCGTGGGTCCCGCCTCGGCCGCGGGCGTCGTCGTCCCGGACCCGGGCGAGGCGGACGTCCGCGACGCGGTCGGCGACCCGTCGTCCCCGGTGCTGCACGCGCCCGCCACGAGGAGCAGCCCCAGGACGGGGAGGACGACCGCCGCGGAGCGGCGCAGGTGCCGGGCCATGACCTCATCCTGCTGCGCCGGCGGGGCCGCGTCGACACCTGGACCCCAGCAATGGCATGATCCCGCCAAGAGCCGGTCAAGGGAGACTGCCATGTCGTTCACGGAGCACGTCCGACGCCTGTTCCTCCGGCGCGAGGAGCTGCCCTCGCCGGGGACATCCCGGGACCTGGCTCCCGCGGCCCTGGCTCCTGCGACCCCGGCCCCCGCGCTGGCGCCGGCACCTCTGGCCCACGACCGCGGCTGGCCCGCCGCCGGCACGATGTCGGTCCAGCCGCTCCGCTGTCCCGACACCGCTGGCGGCCGTTACTGCTGACCCGCCCGACACGGCACGGCGGCCGGCACTGTCCCATGACCTGTCCCATGACATGTCCCGTGGCACCTCACGGTGGCAGGGTGGGCCCATGAGCGAGAGCACCACCCCCGCGGACCGCCCGGCCCGCGCACTGATCGTCGTCGACGTCCAGCCGACCTTCTGCGAGGGCGGCGAGCTGGCCGTGGACGGCGGGAACCAGGTCGCCGAGGACGTCGCGGCCTACGCCGCCGCCCACCGCGACCGGTACGAGATCGTCGTGACCACGCAGGACTGGCACATCGACCCGGGCGACCACTTCAGCGACCACCCCGACTTCGTCGACTCCTGGCCCCCGCACGGCATCGCCGGCTCCCCGAACGCCGAGCTGCACCCCGCGCTCGCCGACCTGGGGCCCGACGTGTCCGTGCGGAAGGGCCAGTACGCCCACGGCTACTCCGGCTTCGAGGGCACCGACGCCGAGGGCCGCACCCTGGAGCAGGCCCTCCGAGAGGCCGGCATCGAGGCCGTCGACGTCGTCGGCCTGGTCGAGTCGCACTGCGTCAAGCGGACGGCCCTCGACGCCGTCCGGCTCGGCCTCGCCACCCGCGTCCTGGTCGACCTCACCATCCCCGTGAGCCCGGAGCAGGGCGAGCAGGCCCGCGCGGAGCTGACCGCCGCAGGCGTCGAGCTCGCCCCCTCGACCCCCTGACCCCCCGACCCCCTGACCCACACCCGCTGTCGCCGAACAGGTGGTTGTGGGGGGTGGTGGTGTTGTAGAAGTTATAAAACAAAAACAT
>NZ_JBSHCR010000066.1:0-24133 GCF_053615895.1 Isoptericola sp. NPDC055881 | reverse complement strand
CCGCAGCACGTGCTGCGGCGGCCGGGCGCCGTCGTCGGACCGAGTGGTCAGAGACCCGCGCGGTTCTCGAGGAAGGCCAGCATCGTGCGGACGCCGACTCCGGTGCCGCCGGCGGGCGTGTACCCGAACGACGAGCCCTCGTTGTACGAGGGGCCGGCGATGTCGAGGTGCGCCCACGGCGTCTCGCCCACGAACTCCTTGAGGAAGTGCGCGGCGAACAGCATGCCGCCCCAGCGGCTGGGGGCGGAGTTGACCATGTCGGCGACGGTCGACTTCAGGCCCGCCTTGAGCTCGGCCGGCATGGGCATGGGCCAGAACGCCTCGCCGGCCTCGTCGGCCGCGGCCTTGACCTCGTCGCGCACCTCGTCGGTGCCCATGACCCCGGAGGTGCGGTTGCCGAGCGCCACCATCTGCGCGCCTGTGAGGGTGGCGATGTCGAGGACGACGTCGTGCCCGTCCTCGACGGCCGCCACCAGGCCGTCCGCCATGACGAGGCGGCCCTCGGCGTCGGTGTTGGTGACCTCGACGGTCTTGCCGCCGCGGATCGTGATCACGTCGGCGGGACGCTGCGCGTTGCCGCCGGGCATGTTCTCCGCGAGGCAGAGGTAGCCGGTCACCGCGACGGGCAGGCCGAGACGCGCGGCAGCGAGCACGGTGTGCAGCACGGCGGCGGCGCCCGCCATGTCCGACTTCATGGTCGGCATGCCGGCCGGGGGCTTGAGCGAGATGCCGCCCGTGTCGAACGTGATGCCCTTGCCCACGATCGCGACCTTCGCGGCAGCCTTGGCGGGCGTGTAGGTGAGCTTCACGAGGCGCGGCCCGCGGGAGGAGCCCTGGCCCACGCCGACGAGGCCGCCGTAGCCGCCCGCCGCGAGCTGCTTGTCGTCCAGCACGGTCAGCTTGATGCCCTTGACGCCCTTGGCGGCGGCCTTCGCGGCGTCGGCGAACGCGGCGGGGAAGAGGTCGTTGGGCGCGGCGTTCACGAGGTCGCGGGTGCCGTGCACCGCGGCGGCCAGCACCTCGCCGCGCGCGACGGCGGACTTGGCGCGCCCCGACCGGGCGAACGGGGTGACGACCTGGATGCTGCCGACGGCGGACTTCTGGTCCTTGCCCGAGCGGTAGCGCGTGTAGGTGTAGGCGCCGAGCAGGGCGCCCTCGACGACGGCCGCGAGCTCGTCCTCGTCGACGGCGGGCAGCGCGACGGCGACGGTGTCCGTGCCCGCGAGCTCGCGGGTCGCCGCGCCGGCGGCGGAGCGCAGCACCTCGTGCGCGAACGTGCCGTCCGCCGCACGCTCGCCGAGCCCTGCCAGCACGAGGACGTCGGCGGCGACGTCGTCGCCAGCGGGCAGGCGCCGCACCTCGTCCGCGGCGCCGGTCACGCCGAGGCGGGGTGCGAGGGTCTCGATCTGGCGCACGAGCGCCTCGGGGAGCTGGTCCGCCACGACGGCGACGCCGTCGGAGGTGGAGCAGGTCCCGACGACGAGCGCGTCGACCTTGAGAGCGGTGGGATTCTTGCCGGTGAGGGTGAGGTCAGCCACCCGCCGATGCTATCCCCGTCCTGCGGACACCACCGCCGCGTCGGCCGGCGCGGTCGGCCGGTAGTCTGCGGGCGTGGTTCTTCCCCTCCTGCTCCTCGTCCTGGTGGCGTGCGCCGCGCTCGCCGGGTGGGCGCTCTGGTTCGTCGTCCAGGACCGTGCGGTGATCCTGCGGCAGCTGTTCGGTGCTGCCGTGGTGGAGGCCCTCGTCGTCGTCCAGGCGGTCGTGGCGGGCGTCCTGATGGTCACCCGCGACCACCCCGTCGACGGCCCGCTGTTCTGGGGCTACGTCGCGACCGCGCTGGTGGTGCTCCCGGTCGCGGCGATCTGGGCGTTCGCGGAGCGCACGAAGTGGTCGTCCGTGGTGCTGGCGGTCGCCGCGCTCACCGTCGGCTTCCTCGACTGGCGGCTGTGGCAGATCTGGGGGGCAGCATGAGCGACATGAACGACGCAGCACCGAAGAGCGGCGCGCGCCGCACCGGGTCCGGCTTCGGGCGCCTCCTGGTCACCGTCTACGGGATCCTGGCGTTCGCCGCGATCGGCCGCTCGTCGTACGAGCTGGCCACCAAGTTCTCCGACGCCCCCGTCGCCTACTCGCTGTCCACGCTGTCCGCCGTCGTCTACGTGCTCGCGACGGTCGCCCTCGCCAAGGGCGGGCCCCGCTGGCGGGTCGTCGCGTGGGTCACCGTGGGGTTCGAGGCCGTGGGCGTGCTCGCCGTCGGTACGGCGTCGGCGGTCTCGCCGGACGTGTTCGGCGAGACGACCGTGTGGTCCGGGTTCGGGCAGGGCTACGGTTACGTGCCCCTCGTGCTGCCGTTCGTGGGGCTGTGGTGGCTGTGGCGCACCCGCCCCCGGCCGCACGACGGCACGCACGTCACGCCCACGCCGACCGCACCCGAGCCGTCCGCACCCGAGCCGTCCGTACCCGACCCGGAGGTCCGATGAGCCCGTACACGCTCCTGTTCAACGGCGTCTTTCGCAAGATGGACCCCGAGCGGGCGCACGAGCTCGCGTTCGGCGCCATCGCGCTGGCCGGCCGTGTACCGGTGCTGCGCGACGTCGTCCAGGGCGCCGTCGCGCCCTACCTGGGTCGCGGCAGCGGCGGACCGGGGAGCATCGAGGTCCTCGGCCGGACCGTCCCCGCGCCCTTCGGGCTGGCCGGCGGGTTCGACAAGAACGCCCGGGCGATCCGCGGCCTGACGATGCTCGGCTTCGGCTTCGTGGAGGTCGGCACGGTCACCCCGCGTCCCCAGCCGGGCAACGAGAAGCCGCGCATGTGGCGGGAGCTCGACCTGCGCGGCGTCCGCAACCGCATGGGCTTCAACAACGAGGGCGCGCCCGCGGCCGCCGCGAGGCTGCGTGAGCTGCGTGCGACCCCCGCGGGTCGCGCGGTCGTCGTCGGCGCCAACATCGGCAAGAACAAGACGACCCCGGCCCCGGACGCGGCCGACGACTACGCGGCCTGCGCCCGCGAGCTCGCCCCGTGGGCCGATTACCTCGTCGTCAACGTCTCCTCCCCGAACACGCCGGGGCTGCGCGACCTGCAGACGACGGCCGAGCTGCGCCCCATCCTCACCGCCGCGCGGACTGCGGCCGACGAGGCGACCGAGGCTGCCGGTACGCGGCGGGTGCCGCTCCTGGTGAAGATCGCCCCCGACCTGGCCGACGCCGACGTGGACGCGGTGGCCGACCTCGTCGTCGAGCTCGGCCTGGACGGCGTCGTCGCGGTGAACACGACGATCGGTCACGACCGCGGCCCCGGTGGGCTGTCGGGTCCGCCGCTGCTCGAGCGCGGGCTGCAGGTCGTGAGCCGGCTGCGAGGCCGCCTCGGTCCCGAGCCCGCCATCATCGGGGTCGGCGGCATCGCGAGCGCCGACGACGTGCGCGCCTACCTCCGCGCCGGGGCGGACCTCACCCAGGGGTACACGTCGTTCATCTACTCGGGCCCGTGGTGGCCGTCGCGGGTCAACCGCGCCCTGACGCGCACCCGCGGCTCGGTCGCGGCCGGGGCGATCGCCGACACCACCCCCAGGAGCGGGTCGTGATCCGCCCGCGCTGGGAGTGGGCGCTCGACGACGCCGCGGGTGGCGCCGTGACCGTCCCGAGCCCGGTCTTCACGACGCAGTACGACGCCGAGCAGTGGCTCGGCGAGCACTGGCGCGACCTGTCCGCCGAGGGCGCGGCGCGCGCCCGGCTGCTGCACGACGGGAACCAGGCCGCACCGGACGTGCCGCTGCCCGCGGTCTGACCGCTCCGGGTAGCGCACGACCCCCCGGTGCCCCTACGTCCTCGACGTCACCTGCGCCCACGCGCGCGCCAGGCGCGGTACCGCGGCAGCGAGCTGGTCGGGCTCGCGGGTGAACGTCAGGCGCACGCGGTCGCGCGACGACCCGTCCGGCGTGAAGGCCGGTCCGGGCGTGACGAGCACCCCGTGCGCCACCGCCGCGGCGGCGAGCGCCTGCGCCCGCGGCTGCCCGAGGTCGGCCCACAGGCACAGCCCACCGGCCGGCACCGGCACCCTCCAGCCCGGGAGGGCATCACCGACCAGGCCGACCAGCAGGTCGCGTCGGCGCCGCAGCTCGGCCAGCCGGCCGGGCAGGATCTCGTCGGCGCGACGCAGCAGCTCGACGACGGCGAGCTGCTCGAGCACCGGCGTGGCGATGTCGGCAGACTGCCGCACCCGCGCCAGCCGCCGCACCGTCTGCGGGTCCGCGCGCACCCACCCCACCCGCACCCCGCCCCAGAAGGACTTCGAGGCGGAGCCGATGGTGACGAGGTGCGGTGACGTGCCGTCCCCGGCGAACGGCGCGGGGACCTCGGCCCGCGGGTCGAGCGCGAGGTCGGTGAGGGTCTCGTCGCCCACGACGGTGACGCCGGCGCGGTCGGCGAGCTCGCGCACCGCGGCGCGCTCGTCGGCCGACAGGGTGTGGCCCGTGGGGTTGTGGAAGTCCGGCACGAGGTAGACGAGCCGCGGACGCGTGCGCCGGACGGCCGACGCGAGCGTCTCGATATCCCCGACGGGGACGCCGACCAGACGCCCGCCCAGGCGCCGCGCGGGTTCGAGGGCGTGGAAGTAGGTGGGGGACTCGACCACGGCCGTCTCGCCGCGGCCCACGAACGCGTGCGTGAGCACCGAGATCGCCTGCTGCGCGCCGGTCGTGACGAGGATCTGGTCGGCGGTGGTGGGCACTCCGCGGGCGGTGTAGCGGTCGGCGATGGCGGACCGCAGCGGCTCGATCCCCAGGTGCGCGTAGCCGCCCGTGCCGAGGTAGCCGGGCAGCATCTCGAGCGCGGCCGCGTAGGCGTCGTGCAGGGCGGGCGTGGCCGCGGGAGTCGCCTGCGCGAGGTCGACGGGCGGGACGTCCTGCTGGTCCGTGAGCGGCCCGGTCGGGGCGTCGCCCGCGGCGGCGGGGCCGTGGCCGCGAGCGGTCCCGGCCCCGTGCGGGAGGGTCGTCACGGTGCCGGAGCCCACGCGGCTGACGAGGAAGCCGAGCTCGCGCAGGCGGGCGTACGCCCCGGACGTCGTCGTGCGCGAGACGCGCAGCGCCGCCGCGAGCTCCCGCTCGCTGGGGACTCGCGTGAGGGGAGGCAGGTTCCCCGAGAGCACTGCGGCGCGCAGCGCGTCCGCCAGGGCGAGGTACGCCGGGCCCCCGCCGCGCCAGTCGCCCAGCAGGCGGGCGGTCGCGGCCGGCGAGAGCTGGCGCACGGCGGGCGGGGCGCTGGCGGTCAGGGGTGGGGAGACAGCGGTCACGAGGCCACTCTCGCCGCAATGGATATGGAATGCAAGGCCATTGAAGGTCAGGGTAGGGGTATGAGCACGTCGACCGCCTCCGCCCGCCGATCGTTCCGGCGCCCTGTCCTTCCCGCTCGCCGTCGTCCGCGGACCGCCGCAGCCGCGTCGACGGCGTCCGGCGCTCTCGCCGCACCGGCCGCGGCGACCTGGGGACCGGTGCGCCGCGGTGCCCAGCTGGTCCTGGGGCTGCTCGGCTACACGTGGTCGATGGCGATGCTGCTCCACGCCGGTCAGGGCGGCACGCCGTGGGACGTGCTCCACCAGGGCGTGGCGCGCGCCACCGGGCTGGGCTTCGGCACCGTCGTCGCGGCGACCTCCGTGCTGGTGCTCCTCGCCTGGATCCCGCTGCGGCAGCGCCCCGGCATCGGGACCGTCGCCAACGCGGTCGTGATCAGCCTGGCGATCGGCCCGTGCCTGGCTGCGATGGCGTGGCTGGTGCCCGACCCCGGCCCGGTCGCCGGGGCGGCCCTCGCCCTGGGCGGCGTCGTGCTCAACGGCGTCTCGACCGCGGCGTACATCGGCGTCCGGCTGGGTCCCGGCCCGCGCGACGGGCTGATGACGGGCCTCGTCCAGCGCACGGGGTGGTCCGTCCGGCTCGTGAAGACCGGCCTCGAGGTGGCCGTCGTCCTGCTCGGAGTGCTCCTGGGCGGCGTGTTCGGCTGGGCGACCATCGCCTACGCCTTCGGCGTCGGTCCGGTCGTGCAGGCGACCGTGCGCTGGCGGTGGCTCGTCCCGACCGGCCTCACGGACGCGGCCGCGGGCCGGGAGCGCGTGCGCGCGCCGGCGGACGTCGACGTCGAGCGTCGAGGCCGTGAGATCGCCGGAGCCCTCGACACGATCGCGCGAGAGCACGGCGGCCGCTGACCTGCCGGCAGCGGTCGACGTAGCGCTCCGGTCCCTTCCCGGCCGGGGAAGAGACCGGAGCGCTACGTCGAGGTCGCGGAAGTCAGGCCACGCGGGACGCCGGGGCGTTCTCGGCGGTCTTCGCCGGGTCGCGCTCGACGACGCCGCCGAGGACGTCGTCGATGCGGGCCATCAGCTCGGCCGGGATGGTCACGCCGGACGCCTTGACGTTCTCCGCGACCTGCTCGGGCCGTGAGGCGCCGACGAGGGCAGCGGCGACGTTGTCGTTCTGCAGCACCCAGGCGACGGCCAGCTGCGCCATCGACAGGCCGAGCTCGTCGGCGACGGGCCGCAGCCCCTGCACGCGGGTGAGCACGTCGTCGTCCAGGAACCGGCGGATGCTCTGTGCGCCACCCTTGGTGTCCGTCGCGCGCGACCCGGCCGGGAGCGGCTGCCCGGGAAGGTACTTGCCCGACAGCACGCCCTGCGCCATCGGCGACCACACGATCTGCGACAGCCCGCACTCCTGCGACGCGGGCACGACCTCTTCCTCGATGACGCGCCACAGCATGGAGTACTGCGGCTGGGAGGAGATGAGCTGGAAGCCGAGGTCCTTCGCCAGCGCGGCGCCGGCGCGGATCTGGTCCGCGGTCCACTCGGAGACGCCGATGTAGAGCGCCTTGCCCTGGCGCACGAGGTCGGCGAACGCCTGCATCGTCTCCTCGAGCGGCGTCTCCGTGTCGTAGCGGTGCGCCTGGTACAGGTCGACGTAGTCCGTGCCGAGCCGCTGCAGGGACCCGTGGATGGACTCCATCACGTGCTTGCGCGACAGGCCGGTGTCGTTCGGGCCGCCAGGCCCGGTGGGCCAGTAGACCTTCGTGAAGATCTCGAGCGACTCCCGCCGCTCTCCCGCGAGGGCGTCGCCGAGCACCTGCTCTGCCTTGGTGTTGGCGTACACGTCCGCCGTGTCGAACGTCGTGATGCCGGCGTCGAGCGCCGCGCGCACGCACTGCGTCGCGACGTCGTTCTCGACCTGGGAGCCGTGGGTGAGCCAGTTGCCGTAGGTGATCTCGGAGATCTTCAGACCGCTGTTGCCGAGGTACCGGTAGTTGACCATGCGTCCACCCTAGGGCGACAGGTCACTCAGGCCAGACGCCGTGCTTCTTCGACGACGGCTTGGGAAGGCGGGACCGACGGATCTGGAACGCCCGCATGACGGCATACATCATCGTGCCCTTGGGGACCTCGCCGAACTTCAGCAGCAGCCGCTTCTTGAGGCCGCGCCACAGCAGGAACGCGTCGGCCACGGTGAGCAGCACGACGGCGTACAGCAGCATGAGCACGAGCGCCGAGATGGTGACGTTCCGGCTGAACGCGAGGTTGAGGATGATGAACACGAACGCCACGGGCAGGAAGAACTCGCCGAGGTTCCAGCGCGCGTCCACGTAGTCACGCACGTAGCGCTTGACGGGCCCCTTGTCGCGCGGCGGAAGGTGCCGCTCGTCGCCGGTCTGCATCGCCTTGTACTCGAGGTTGCGCTGCTCCCGAGCCTTCTCCCGCGCCGCCTTCGTCGCCGCCTTGCGGTCGTTCGGCACCAGGGGCCGCTTGTTCGCGGCCTGGGACACGCTGCGCTTCGGGGTGGGACGCCCCTTGCCGGAGGGCGCGCCCGACCTCTCGATCTCGGCCGCCGCGTCGACGGGGTCGGAAGAGTCAGGGGACGACGGCGTCGCGTCGGACTTGTTGCGGGAGAACACGCACCCAGGGTAGTCGAGCGCGCAGGTAGCGTGAGCCGCGTGACCGACACCCACCACACCACCCTGGACGCCGCGTCCCACGACGACGCCACCGCCCTGCGCGCCCACGTCGAGCGGCAGTTCCCCGACCTGCAGGCCGACCTGGAGCGCCTGGTGCGCATCCCGAGCGTGTCCGCCGCCGCCTTCGACCAGGCGCACGTCGCGACGAGCGCCGAGGCCGTGGCCGCCCTGCTGGGCGACGCGGGACTGCCCGACGTGCGCATCCTGCGCTCCGCGCGCCCGGACGGGACTCCCGGAGCGCCCGCCGTCGTCGCCCGGCGTCCCGCGCCCGAGGGCCGTCCCACCGTGCTGCTGTACGCCCACCACGACGTCCAGCCCCCGGGCGACGCCGCCACGTGGGCGACGGACCCGTTCGAGCCCGTCCAGGTCGGCGACCGGCTCTACGGCCGTGGCGCCGCGGACGACAAGGCCGGCCTGGTCGCCCACGTCGGCGCGCTGCGGGCGCTCGCGGCCCTCGCCGAGGAGACCGGCGGCGACCTGCCGGTCGGTATCACCGTCTTCGTCGAGGGCGAGGAGGAGTCCGGCTCCCCGAGCTTCCGCCAGTTCCTCGCCGACCACCGCGAGCTCCTCGCCGCGGACGTCATCGTCGTGGCCGACTCCACCAACTGGAAGGTCGGCGTGCCCGCCCTGACCACGTCGCTGCGCGGCCTGGTCGACGGCGTCGTCGAGGTCGAGGTGCTCGCGCACGCGGTGCACTCCGGCATGTTCGGCGGGCCGGTGCTCGACGCGAACACCCTGCTGGCCCGCCTGATCGCGACCCTGCACGACGACGCCGGCAACGTCGCGGTGGCCGGCCTGGTGAGCGCGCCCGAGCCCGAGGTCGACTACGACGAGGCGGCGTTCCGGGCCGACTCCTCGGTGCTCGACGGCGTGACCCTCGCCGGCGAGGGCACGATCGCCGGCAGGCTGTGGGCCAAGCCCGCGCTGTCCGTGATCGGCATCGACGCGACCAGCGTGGCGCACGCGTCCAACACCGTCGCGGCGCGCGCGGCGGCGAAGCTGTCGCTGCGCATCCCGCCCGGCCAGGAGCCGCAGGCGGCCGAGGACGCGCTGCGCGCCCACCTCGAGGCGCGTGCGCCCTTCGGTGCCCGGGTCACGTGGCGCCCGGGGGAGCAGGGACGTGCGTTCCACGCGGCCGACGACTCGGCGGCCATGCGCGCCGCTCGGGCGGCGTTCGCCGACGCGTGGGGCACCGACCCGGTGGACGTGGGCGTGGGGGGCTCCATCCCGTTCATCGCGGACCTGCTCGAGTTCTTCCCCGAGGCCTCCGTGCTCGTGACGGGCGTCGAGGACCCGGACTCGCGGGCGCACGGCGCCGACGAGTCGGTCCACCTGGGCGAGCTACGCAAGGTCGTCCTGGCGGAGGCGCTCCTGCTGAGCCGGATGGCGACGGCCGGCCACTGACGTCGGGCACTGACGCAGAGCACTGACGCAGCACCGACGCAGGCCACCGACGCAGCACCGACGCCCTGCGCGCCGCGCCGTCCGCTCAGTCGGGCGGCGCGGCGGCGCGCAGGGCGGCGAGGGCGGCCGACACGTCGTGGTCACGGCCCTCGTGCAGCGCCGCCTCCAGGTGCCGCGCCGCGGCGGCCAGCTCCGCGTCGCCGAAGGTGCTGGCCGACCCCGTGACCGTGTGGCACAGCCGTTCGGCCTCGTCGCGCACCTCGCGGTCGAGGGGCGCGCCGGGGGCGGAGAGGAGCTCCGCGATCCGCCGGGCCCGGCCGACGTTGCGCTCGTGCGCCCGGCGCGCGAGGACGATGACCGCTTCCCCCAGCCCGCCCTCCGGGTCGGCCGACGTCATGCGACCCACCCGAGCGCCGCGGCGAGCTCGGCCGCCAGCCGCAGAGGGTCGAACGGCTTCGTGAGCACGGCGGCGGCGCCGAGGCCGTCCAGCCGCGAGATGTCCGGCGTCCCGACCTTGGCCGTGAGGAAGACGACCGGCACCTCGCGCAGCTCCGGCACGGCCCGCAGGCGCCCGAGCACGGTGGGACCGTCCAGCACCGGCATCATGACGTCGAGGAGGATCGCGTCCGGCCGCACCCGTCGTGCGACCTCCAGCCCTGCTTCCCCGTCGCCCGCCGTGTGCACCTCGTGACCGCCCACGACCGACAACGCGAGCGCGGCGACCTCTCTGATCGACGGATCGTCGTCGATGACCACCACGCGTCGGCCCCCCGTCGCCACGTGCTGTTTCCCCCCTCGTCAGCCTGACCGGTCGCTCGACCGTACCGCGCCCCGGAGGACGGCGCCCATCGTCGCCCCGGGCGCCCGTGCGGGGGCGGAGCACGCCAACCTCTCCTACTCTCGCCCCATGGGTGACGCGCGACGGGCGACGGCGCGGGCACAGAGCACCTTCGTGCGCTGGTGCTGGGCCGCGGGCGTCGCCGTGCTGGTACTGGTGGTGGTGCTCGCCGGGCCGACGGACCAGGCGGCGCGCGCGCAGCTCTCCCGCTCGGCGATCGCAGCCGCGGGCGTGGTCGCGGCGCTGAGCTGCGGGTGGCGGGCCGTCCGGTCGGCGGGCCGGCGCCGGCGGGCCTGGGGGTTGCTGGCGCTCGGTGGCGTGGTGGGCCTGCTCGGGAACGTGTACGCCGTCCTCGTCGGCGACCCCGACGCGGGGGACGTCGCCTACATCGCGGCTCTCCTGCTCGGCGTCATCGGCCTCTCGCAGTTCCCGACGGTGCGCCCACGCGGCCAGGAGCTCGTGCGCATGTTCCTCGACAGCGTCGTCGTCGGCGGCTCGGTCCTGTACATCGCCCTGTTCGCCGTCGTGCTCGAGGGCCGGACCCTGTCCGCGGCACCCTCCCTCACCGCCTACGCGCTGCCGGTCGTCGACGCCCTGCTCGCCACGCTCGCGGTCCTCGTCCTGACCCGGTCCAGCGCCGCGGAACGCGTGCCGCTGGGGCTCGTCGGCATCGGGTTCGTCCTGTACGCCGTGGCGGACGTCACGTTCGCCCTCTTGTCCGCCCAGGAGGGCTTCGCCTTCGGCAGCCCCGTCGACGCCGCCTGGGTGGGGGGATACCTCGCCATCGCGGTCGCCGCGCGCCACCCCGCCGCATCGGGCAGCCCCGTGGCGTCCGAGCGCCCCGACGGCTCGCCGGTCCTCGGCACCGTCGTGACCTTCGCGATCTTCCTCGCCGCCGCGCTCGTGCGGGTCAGCCAGACCGGGCAGCCCCTCGGCGGCATGGCGAACGCGCTGTGGGTGGGTGTGCTCGTGGCGGTCGTGGTGCGGCAGATCCTCGTGGTCGTCGACAACGAGTCGCTCCGGCACGGCCTCGAACGGCGGGTGGAGCACCGCACCACACAGCTCCGGGCCCTCGCCAGCGAGCGCGAGCGCACCCTCGAGTCGGTGGCGGACGGCATCTACGGCGTGGACACCGACGGCCGGGTGACGTTCGTGAACGCCGCCGGCGCCCGCACCCTGGGCGCCGTGGCCGACGACCTCGTGGGACGGGACGCGCACGCCACGTTCCACGCCCCCGCCGCCGACGGCACCCCGTACCCCGCGGACGGCTGCTACATCACCGAGGCCGTACGCGACGGCGTGACGGCCACCTCCGAGCAGGACGTCTACCGACGGCTGGACGGCAAGGACGTGCCCGTGGAGGTCGCCGCGAGCCCCCTGCGTGCCGGCGGCACCGTGACCGGGGCGGTCGTGGTGTTCCGCGACGTCACGGAACGGCGCGAGGTGGAGCGCATCAAGGACGAGTTCGTCTCCGTCGTGAGCCACGAGCTGCGCACCCCGCTCACGTCGATCCGCGGCGCGCTCGGGCTCCTCGACAGCGGCGTGCTCGACCGGTCGTCCGAGCAGGCGGCGCGCATGGTCCGCATCGCCCTCACCAGCAGCGAACGCCTCAGCCGCCTGGTCGACGACATCCTCGACGTCGAGCGCATGGACGCCGGGACGACGGTGCTCGAGCTGGCCGACCACCGCGTCGACGCGCTCGTCGCGGCCGCGGTGGACCAGGTGTCGATCCTCGCCGACGACGCAGGCGTCGCCCTGGTGCCGGCCGGCACCGACGAGGTCGTCCACGTCGACGGCGAGCGCATCGTGCAGACCCTCACCAACCTGCTCAGCAACGCCGTGAAGTTCTCGCCGCGCGGCAGCACCGTGCGAGTGCTCGCCACGCCCGTCGGTGAGCTCGTGGAGCTGCGCGTCGACGACGAGGGACGGGGGATCCCGCCCGACAAGCTCGAGGCGGTGTTCCGCCGCTTCGAGCAGGTGGACGCCTCCGACGCGCGCGAACGCGGCGGCACCGGCCTCGGCCTCGCCATCGCCCGGAGCGTCGTGGAGCGCCACGGCGGCCGCACCTGGGCCGAGAGCGCGGGGGAGGGCCAGGGTTCCAGCTTCCGGCTCACCCTGCCGCGCGTCGTCGTGACCGTGGCACCACCGACCGGGACGTTCGGCGGCTCCCCGCCCGGAGCTGCGGTCGGCGACCCCGCGGCCACGAGGGTGGTCGTCGTCGACGACGACCCCTACGTCGTCGAGGTGCTGCGGTCCGTGCTGGAGCAGCGCGGCTACGACGTCGTCGGCGTCACCGACGGGCGCGCCGCCGTCGACGTCGTCGAGGACGAGCACCCCGCGGCGATCGTCCTCGACCTCGCCATGCCTGGCACCGGGGGCGCCGAGGTGCTGCGGCAGCTGCGGCACTCCGCGGCGACAGCGCAGCTGCCGGTCGTCGTGGTGTCGGGCACGGCGCCCGGGGACGCGCGCGAGACCGCGGCGCTCGCGGACGGCTGGCTCGTCAAGCCCGTCGACCCGGAGCGCCTGGTCGCCACCGTCCGCGAGGTGATCCGGCTGCGGCCGCACCACGAACGCGTCCTGGTGGTCGAGGACGACGACGACCTGCGGGCCGTCCTGGTGGCCATCCTGGAGAACGGCGGCCTCGTCGTGACGTCGGCCCGCGGCGTCGTGGAGGCACGGGAGGCGCTGGCGCGCGGCGAGGAGCCGGACCTGCTGGTGCTCGACCTGCAGCTCCCCGACGGCTCCGGGCAGGATCTGGTCGCCGACCTGCGGCGGAGGGGCCGCCTGCAGCACGTGCCTCTCGTCGTCTACTCGGGGAGCGAGCTGGGGTCGACGGAGCGGGACGACCTCCGTCTCGGCAGTACCGTCTTCCTCACGAAGGGCAAGAAGGCGCCGGACGCCGTCCTGCGGCCGGTGCTCGACCTGCTCGACGCCGCCGCCGGCCGCACCGGCGACACGCCCCCGACCCACCGACCCTGAGGACCTGATGACCGAGCCCCTGACCATCCGTGTGAGTGCCGGTACCGGCACCGGCCGCACCACGCTCGCCGCGTTCGACTCTGCGCTCGTCGCCGCGGGGGTGGGCGACTTCAACCTCGTGCGCCTCAGCTCGGTGGTGCCGCCGGGAAGCGTCATCCTCGAGGTGGACGGCAGGGACCAGCTGGCGGGTGCCCACGGGGACGCCCTGTACTGCGTGTACGCGGCCGGCTACGCCTCGCTCCCGGGCCACGAGGCCTGGGCCGGGGTGGCGTGGTCGCGGCGCGACGACGGCAGCGGCGCCGGGCTCTTCGTCGAGCACGACGGCCCGTCGCACGAGCAGGTGGCCACCGACCTCGCGCACAGCCTCGAGGACCTCTCCGCGACCCGCGGGGGTGCCTATGCCTCGGACGGTCGCCTGATCACGGGCCTGGCCTGCGAGACGCAGCCGGTGTGCGCCGTCGTCGTCGCGACGTTCAAGCGGGCGGGCTGGGAGGAGCTGGGCGGTGCGCGCTGACGTGACGTTCGAGCCGACCGTCACGGGCGCCGTCGCCGAGGAGTTCTGGCGGCTGTACCTCGAGGCGTTCGAGCCGCTGCGCACGCGTGCCGCCGCGCGTCACGTGCTGCACCGCGAGGAGTTCGACGAGGAGATGGCCGACCCGCGCGTGCTGAAGCTTCTCGCTCACGACGCGGCGGGGGAGCCGGTCGGCCTGACCACGCTCGCCACGGACCTGGCGGCGGTGCCCTGGGTGAGCCCGGAGTTCTTCGCCGCCCGGTACCCCGAGCACGCGGCCCGCGGGGCCGTCTGGTACATCGGGTTCACGCTCGCGCACCCGGGCCGCCGTGCCACGCGCACGTTCATGGACATGATCGACGCCCTCGTCTCGCACCTCGCGGAGCACCGCGTGGTCTGCGCCTACGACGTGTCCCGCTTCAACGACGACTCGTTGCGGTTCGCCGACAACCTGCGGCGCCGCCTCGAGCGCACGCAGGACGTCACGGTGGAGACGGTGGACCGCCAGACCTACTACGCGACCACCTTCCACTGACGCCGGGGCCCGGCCGGCCTGGCGGACCTGGTAGACCTGCCGGACCGTCAGACCCGGCCGACGTCCCGGTGCGCCACGTCCACGGCCCGGGCCCACGCCGCGACGTCCGCGGGCAGCTCGGGGCTCTGGGCCGGTGCGTCGGGGCCCATCAGCGCGACCACCTCGGGAGCGGGGACGCGCGCGTTGCCGGGGCCGAGGAAGCGTCCGGCCACGTAGCCCTTGGCGTAGAGACGGCCGCGGGACGTGAAGACCTGCTCCATGTACACGACGCGCTCGTCCCAGCCGAGCACGCGCGTCGTGATCTCGCACCGGTCCCACAGCTTCAGCGAGCGCTTGTAGGTCATGGTCGACGCCGCGACCACCGGGTACCACTTGCGGTCGCCGATCCTCGCGAACCCGTCGAGGTCGGCGATGAAGTTCGAGCGCGCCACGTCCATCATCTGCAGGTACGAGCCGTTGTTGACGTGCAGGTACAGGTCGAGGTCGCCGGGGTGCACGCGCAGCCGCGTCACGGAGGGGTCGAGCAGGCGCTGGCCGGGGATCGGCTTGCGCGGCCGCAGGGAGGCCCAGGTGAGGTGGATCATTCGGGTCACCTGCGCAGGCTATATCGGCGACCGGCAGTAGCAGATACCTTGCCCGGTCAGACCGGGGGAGCGGGGTCGTACTGGATCGCGCGGCGCACCGCCCGGGCGACCTCCGGTGACTCCAGGCGGGCCACGAGGTGCAGGGCCATGTCGATCCCGGCCGAGACCCCCGCCGCCGTCACGACGTCGCCGTCGTCGACGAACCGGGCCTCCGTGTCCACGACTACGCTCGGGTCGAGCTGCGCCAGGTCGTCGTAGTGGTCGTGGTGCGTCGTCGCCGGGCGCCCGGCGAGGAGCCCGGCCGCCGCGAGCACGAGCGCCCCCGTGCACACGCTGGCGAGGATCGGTGTCTGGACGCGCACCTGTCGCAACCACTCGAGGTGCGCCGGGTCGTCGACGAGGGCGCGGGTGCCCCAGCCACCCGGGTGGACGAGCACGTGCAGCGGCCCGACGTCGTCGGCGGAGCGGGCCGGCACGAGCCGCAGGCCCTTCGCGAGGCGTACCCCGGCACCGTCGCGCGAGAAGGTGCTCACGTGCGGCTTCAGGGCGGAGTGCTGCTCCCAGGCGGCGAGCACCTCGAACGGCCCGACGACGTCGAGCTCCTCCGCCTCGTCGAACACGAGGATGCCGATGTGGAGGCCACCGTCGGTGCTCATGCCTTCTCCCGTGTCGTGCGGGCCGGCGCGCGGCCCGGTCGTCAGATCCCCGGCAGCGCCAGCATCTGGTCGAGCGCGACGCGGGCCCAGTGGGCGTCGTCGGCGTCGACCACGATCCGGTTGACCACCCGCCCCTCGGCCAGCGACTCCATCGCCCACACCAGGTGCGGCAGGTCGATGCGGTTCATGGTCGAGCAGAAGCACACGGTCGAGTCGAGGTAGTGCACCTGCTTGTCCGGGTGCGCCTTGGCGAGACGCCGCACCAGGTTGAGCTCGGTGCCGATCGCCCAGGAGCTGCCCGGCTCGGCGGACTCCAGGGCCTTGATGATGTACTCCGTCGAGCCGACCCGGTCGGCGGCGGTGACCACCTCGTGCTTGCACTCCGGGTGGACCATGACCTCGACGCCGGGGACCTTCGCCCGGACGTCGTCGACGTTGCGGGCTGAGAACCGTCCGTGGACCGAGCAGTGCCCGCGCCACAGGATCATGCGCGCGTCCCGCAGCTGCTGCTCGGTGAGGCCGCCCAGCGGCTTGCGCGGGTCGTACACCACGCAGTCGTCCAGGCTCAGGGCGAGCTGGAGGACGGCCGTGTTGCGGCCGAGGTGCTGGTCGGGCAGGAACAGGACCTTGCCGGTGCCGTCGACGCCGCCGACGCGGTCGAAGGCCCAGCGCAGGGCCACCTGGGCGTTGGAGGACGTGCACACGGTGCCGCCGTGGCGGCCGGTGAACGCCTTGATCGCCGCGGACGAGTTCATGTAGGTCACCGGCACCGTGTCGTCGGCGATCCCGACGTCCTGCAGCACGGCCCAGGCCTCCTCGACCTGGCCGATCTCCGCCATGTCCGCCATGGAGCACCCGGCGGCGAGGTCGGGCAGCACGACCTGCTGCGCGTCCGAGGTCAGGATGTCGGCGCTCTCCGCCATGAAGTGCACGCCGCAGAACAGCACGAACTCGGCCTCGGGCCTAGCGGCGGCCTCGCGCGCGAGCTTGAAGGAGTCGCCGGTGACGTCGGCGAAGTCGATGACCTCGTCGCGCTGGTAGTGGTGCCCCAGCACGAAGGCGCGCTCGCCCAGGGCGGCGCGCGCGGCGCGCGCCCGGTCCACCAGGTCGGGGTCCGAGGGCGCGGGCAGCGCCCCCGTGCACTCGACGCCGCGCTCGGAGGCGAGGTCGCGGCCCTGGCCCAGCAGCAGGAGCGCGGAGGGTGCGGGCTCGACGAAGCCGGTCGAGGTGCCCGCGATGTCGTTCAGCAGGGTGGTCACCCGCTCATGTTTCCACAGCGCACGCGTGCGCGACGTCGTCCGTCCGGTCCGGGATGCCCCCGCTGGGCGCCGCTGGGTGCCCGGCCTGTGCCACGATCGCTGGATGCACGTGCTGCTCTGCGTCGGCGAGGACGCCGACACCCTGGCCCCCGAGCTCGCGTCGGCGTGGCGCGCGGGCGCGCCGTCGTGCGAGGTGGAGCCCGTCGTCGTGCCGGTCGCCGTCGCGCCCCGGCACGACGTACCTGCCGGGGTGTTCGTCCCCCTCGACGCGCTGGGACTGGGGTCGGTGCCCGCGCCGGGGCCTGGCCCCCTGGCAGAGGCCGCCGGTGCGGCCGACGTCGTGGTCGTGCACCTTCCTGTGCTGGACGGGACGACACTGCACGAGGGGCTCCTGGCCGACGCCGTCCGCGCCGCCGCGCCGCAGGCGGTCCCGGTGGTGGTGCTGGCGGGGCGCAGCGAGGTCTCCCGGCGGGAGTGGTCCGGGGCGGGGGTCAGCGGGGTGCACGAGACCGGGCCGGACGTCGTGGCGGCGACGGTGCGCGTCGCGCGCACGTGGGCGCCGTCGTGGTCCTGAGGCCGGGCGACGGCATCCGGGTGACGGCATCGCGCGACATGTCCTGTGGGCCGCGTCATCGCGCCCGCCAGATTCGCGCGTAGGATCGGGAACAGCCGCAAAGGTCCGCCTGTTGGAGGAAGCATGACCGACACCACCGAGATCGCCACGCACGGCGTGGACCTGTCCGACGTCGCCGCCGACAAGGTTCGCAGCCTGCTCGAGCAGGAGGGCCGCGACGACCTGCGTCTGCGCGTGGCAGTCCAGCCCGGCGGCTGTTCCGGCCTGATCTACCAGCTGTACTTCGACGAGCGCCTGCTCGACGGGGACGCGCTGCGCGAGTTCGACGGCGTCGAGGTCGTCGTGGACCGCATGAGCGTGCCCTACCTCGAGGGCGCGAAGATCGACTTCGCGGACACGATCGAGAAGCAGGGCTTCACGATCGACAACCCGAACGCCGGCAGCTCCTGCGCCTGCGGCGGCTCCTTCAGCTGAGCCGCTGAATCTGGCCTCGACGGCCCGGTCGCCTCACGGCGACCGGGCTGTCGTCGTCTTGCGGGCCGGTCGCCGGCGAGGGCCCGAGGGCGGTCGCGGTGCGCGGGACCGCGCCCCTCAGGTCCCGTCTCCCAGGCGGACCGTCACCGACCACCAGGGGTCGTCGGAGCCCTCGCCGGGGTCACGGAGCACCGGGTCGGCCGCCATCGTGTGCCCGCGCATCCGGGCCCACGCCGGGACGTCGTGCCGGGCGGCGGGGTCGGTCGACAGCACGGTGACGAGCGTCCCGGCCGGGAGGTCGCGCGCCGCCGCGGCGAGCCGGATCACCGGCAGGGGGCAGCGCAGTCCGCGGGCGTCCACCACGACCTCGCCGTCCGGACCTGCCGGGTCGCCGGTCACAGCCCCTCCACCCCGAGCATGGCGCGCACGCGGCCCACCGCGCCCGGCAGCACGGCCAGGAAGCGCTCCACGTCCTCGTCGGTCGTCGACCGGTCCAACGCGATCCGCACGTTCCCGTGCGTGAGCACCCCCATCGCCGCGAGCACGTGGGACGGCTCGAGGGTGCCCGACGTGCAGGCAGAGCCCGAGCCGACGGCGAAGCCCGCGCGGTCGAGCTCGGTCACGAGCGCCTCGCCGTCGACGTACAGGCAGGAGAACGTCACGATGTGAGGGAGCCGGTCGTCGGGGTCGCCCACGACCTCCACGTCGGGGAGCGTCGCGACCGCGCCGCGCACCCGGTCGACGAGCGCGCGGCGACGGGCGTCCTGGGCGGCGCGGTCGGCGACGGCCGCCTGGAGCGCGACGGCCGCCGCGAAGGCCGCGGGCACGCTCACCCCGCCGGGCGCCCACGGGTCGGGGTCCTCCGGGCCGGGCGGCGCCGTCCGCACGCGCTGGCGCACGGCGAGGACGCCCACGCCCGCCGGGCCGCCCCAGTCGGTCGGCTGGGCCGCGAGAAGGTCCCAGGCGTCCGGGGCCTCGTCGTGCCCGAGGCTCGCGCCGGCGTCCACCAGGAGCGGCACGCCCGCGGCACGCGCGGCCTCGTGCGCGGCGTCCAGGGGCTGCCGCGTCCCGACCTCGCCGTTGGCGTGCTGCAGCGCGGCCACGGCGACGCCGGACCTGGCCACGGCAGCACGGAACGCCTCGAGGTCGACCCGGCCGTGCCGGTCGACTCCGACGGTGACCCGGGACCCGCGGTGGGCGTCGGCGGCGGCGGAGGCTGCGTGCAGCACCGCGGAGCGCTCCGTGGCGCCGACCACGACGTCACCGCCCGCTCGGCGCCGCGCCTGGGCGGTGCCGAAGACCCCTGCGTGGAGCGCGGCGACGTGGCTGGCCGTGAACCGCACCTCCTCGGTCCGCGCGCCGATGATGCCGGCCACCGCCTCCCGGGCCCCGTCCAGCAGGCGGGCGGCGCGCCGTCCTTCCGTGTGAAGGCGGCGCGGGTCGGCCCAGCCGTCGTCGAGGGCCTGGACCAGCGCCTGACGCGCGAGCGGGTGCAGCACGGCCGCCCCTCCGTTGTCGAGGTGCACCCGCGCCGCAGCGGCGGGCGGTGCGGCGGCCCTCGCGGGAGGTGGTGCCGTGGGGGAGGGGCTCGCGGCAGGATCGGTGGTGTCCGTCACAGGTGTGCTCCGTGGGCGATGACGTGCGGCGCGACCCCCGGCAGGCGGTGCGCGAGCGGACGCGCGTCCCGCGTCCGAGGCACGATCGTGCCATCTTCGGCGGATCGGGGTGGCCCGTCCGCCCGTGCGCGGGGGCTTCGAGGATCTGACACCCAGGGACAACGATCTGACACGGCGCGAGCGTGTGTGGGCAACCGGCAGATGTGGACGTCTCGTGCGGAAAGAGTCACGTCCCGACGGGGCTTTCGCGGCGTCGAACCGGCCCGCGGCGCGCTAGGCTGCATCACATCGAGGACGAAGGTCCCGTCTGCGCGCCCGCCCCCCAGGGCTGCGGCGTTCGGGCAGGACGTGACGTGAAAGGCCTCCCTTGCACTCGAAGAGCCCCACCCGCACCCGGCGGGTCATCCTGCGCGCGACGGTCATCGCCGGCGCCGTCGCGGTGTTGGCGTCCGGTTGTGCCAGCGACTCCGTCAAGCGCGGATACCTTCCCGGCTACAGCGACGGGGAGGTGACCAACCAGACCGAGCGCCTCACCCACCTCTGGGTCGGCTCCTGGATCGCCGCGCTCATCGTCGGTGTCATCACCTGGGGCCTGATGCTCTGGTGCGTCGCGGCCTACCGCAAGCGCCGCGACGACCACCAGCTCCCGGTCCAGACGCGCTATCACATGCCGCTCGAGATCATGTACACGGCCGTGCCGACGATCATGATCCTCGTGCTGTTCTTCTACACCGACCGTGACATGACGGCCGTGAAGGACACGAGCGCCGAGCCCGACGTGAAGATCCAGGTCATCGGCAAGCAGTGGAGCTGGGACTTCAACTACCTGACCGACGGCGTCTACGACACCGGTCAGCACCTGCTCGACGTCGGCGGTCAGACGCTCGACGACGAGGTGGACGGGCAGCCGGGCACCTCGAAGGACGTGCCGACGCTGTACCTGCCGGTCGACCAGACGGTCCAGTTCACGCTCGACTCGCGCGACGTCATCCACTCGTTCTGGATCCCCGCCTTCCTGTACAAGCAGGACATGATCCCGGGCCGGACCGGCACCTTCCAGGTGACGCCCACCCGCGAGGGCACCTACGCCGGCAAGTGCGCCGAGCTCTGCGGCGAGTTCCACTCCGGGATGCTCTTCAACGTCAAGGTCGTCTCGCAGGCGGAGTACGACGCCCACATGAGCGACCTCGAAGACGCCGGCCAGAAGGGCGAGCTCGGTCTCGACCTGAACCGCCAGCAGCACGCCGGGTCCACCGCCAGCACCGAGGAGGCCGAAGGCTGATGGCCGCCATCACCGACACCGCGCACGGCGCCGAGGTCATTCCCGGCCTCGCCCCGAAGCGCCAGAACCTCGGTCGCACCGTGGTCAAGTGGATCACCTCCACCGACCACAAGACGATCGGGTACATGTACCTCATCACGTCGTTCATCTGGTTCGCCGTGGGAGGCATCCTCGCCCTGCTGATCCGGGCCGAGCTGTTCATGCCCGGCCTGCAGGTCGTGCAGAGCAAGGAGCAGTACAACCAGCTCTTCACGATGCACGGCACGATCATGCTGCTGCTGTTCGCGACGCCGCTGTTCGCCGGGTTCGCCAACGTGATCATGCCGCTGCAGATCGGCGCGCCCGACGTCGCCTTCCCGCGGCTCAACATGTTCGCGTACTGGCTGTTCTTCTTCGGCGGCATCATCGCCGCGGCGGGCTTCTTCACCCCGCAGGGCGCGGCCTCGTTCGGCTGGTTCGCCTATGCGCCTTTGTCGAACACGACGTTCAGTCCAGGGCTCGGTGGAGATCTCTGGGTGTTCGGCCTCGCGCTGGCGGGCTTCGGCACGATCCTCGGTGCCGTCAACTTCATCACCACGATCATCACGATGCGTGCGCCGGGCATGACCATGTTCCGGATGCCGATCTTCACGTGGAACACGCTCGTCACGAGCCTGCTCGTGCTGATGGCGTTCCCGCCGCTGGCGTCCGCGCTCTTCGCGCTCGGTGCCGACCGTCGTCTCGGTGCGCAGGTCTTCAACCCCGACAACGGTGGCGCGATCCTCTGGCAGCACCTGTTCTGGTTCTTCGGCCACCCCGAGGTCTACATCATCGCGCTGCCGTTCTTCGGCATCGTGTCGGAGATCTTCCCGGTGTTCAGCCGCAAGCCGATCTTCGGCTACAAGACGCTGATCTACGCGACGATCGCGATCGCGGCCCTGTCGGTGACCGTCTGGGCGCACCACATGTACGTGACCGGTGCCGTGCTGCTGCCGTTCTTCGCCTTCATGACGATGCTCATCGCCATCCCGACCGGTGTGAAGTTCTTCAACTGGATCGGCACGATGTGGCGCGGCAAGCTCACGTTCGAGACGCCGATGCTGTGGTCGATCGGCTTCCTGGTCACGTTCCTCTTCGGTGGTCTGACCGGCATCATCCTGTCGAGCCCCGCGCTGGACTTCCACCTCTCCGACTCGTACTTCGTCGTGGCGCACTTCCACTACGTCGTCTTCGGCACCGTGGTGTTCGCGATGTTCGCCGGCTTCTACTTCTGGTGGCCGAAGTTCACCGGCCGCATGCTCAACGAGCGGCTCGGCAAGGTGCACTTCTGGCTGCTGTTCATCGGCTTCCACATGACCTTCCTCATCCAGCACTGGCTGGGCGTCGAGGGCATGGCCCGCCGGTACGCCGACTACATGCCGGAGGAGGGCTTCACCTGGGAGAACCAGGTGTCGACCATCGGCGCGTTCATCCTCGCCGCGTCGACCCTGCCCTTCCTCTGGAACGTCTACACCACCTGGCGCAACGCGCCGAAGGTGACCGTCGACGACCCGTGGGGCTTCGGTCGCTCGCTCGAGTGGGCCACCAGCTGCCCGCCGCCGCGCCACAACTTCACCTCGCTGCCGCGCATCCGCTCCGAGTCGCCCGCCTTCGACCTGCACCACCCTGAGGTCGCGGCGATGGAGCAGGCTCCGGGCCACGGCGGACTGGACGCCATCTACGGCGACCCGGACCGTCGCGGGCACCAGCAGCTCGTCGAGGAGCGTCGGGACAGCGCGCAGTCGGAGTCCGCACAGTCCACGACCACGGTGATCGACGACGAGGGGGAGAACCGCAAGTGAAGATCGAGATCAAGCTCTTCCTGTTCCTTGCTCCCTTCTTCGTCGTGGTGGGCGTGATCTACGGCCTCGTCACGGACTTCACGGAGCCCGTCGGCTACCTCGGCATCCCGCTCGTGGGCGCCCTGATGGCGATGGTGGGGGCGTACCTGGCGCTCACCGCCCGCCGGATCGACGCCCGTCCTGAGGACGACGAGGAGGGCGAGATCGAGCAGGGCGCCGGTGACCAGGGCGTGTACTCGCCGTGGAGCTGGTGGCCGCTGGTCATCGGTGCGTCGGCCGCCGTCGCCTTCCTCGGCCTCGCGGTCGGCTGGTGGGTGCTCTACGTCGGCTTCGTCCTGGGTGTCATCGGTCTCGTCGGTTGGGTCTTCGAGTTCAGCCGCGGGCAGCACGCACACTGATCGCCTCGCGGTTCTCGCATCGCGCGAAGGGCCCCGCTCGCCGTTCCGGCGGGTGGGGCCCTTCGCTGTTGCGGGCGCGGCCTCCGGACACGGATCGGCAACGATCGGCGACGGCGGCCAGCGGGCTGCTGACCGCCCGGGGGGAGTCGTGGTGCAATGAAACCTCATCAGTCCCTGAGAAGGAGCAGCACGTGCGCGTCCCCCAGAAGTCTGTGGCCCTGGCATCGGCGGGCCTCGTCGCCCTCGCCCTGAGCGCCTGCGGGAGCGAGGAGCCCGCCGCCTCCACCCCGGGAGCTGGTGGCGGTCAGGAGCAGGCGGCCGAGGTCAGCACGGCGGCGAACCTCACCGACCTGTCCGAGCAGATGCAGACGGCCCAGGAGAAGGCGTCCACCTCGCACATGGAGATGACTTACGGCGGCGCGCTCGCCGAGTCCGCCGGCATGACCGAGACGACGACGACCGCGGACATCTCCTACGGCAAGACGTTCGAGGACACGGCGATGAAGATGTCCATGGCCGTCATGGGCATGGACATGGACATCGTCCTGGTCGACGGCACGATCTACCTGTCCATGGGCGAGCTGACCCAGGGCAAGTACCTCTCCCTGACCGCCGAGGAGATGGCGAAGGACCCGAACATGGCGGGCACCTTCGAGTCGATGGAGTCGATGGACGCAGCCGCTCAGGCGGAGGCGATGGCCGACGCGGTGACCTCTTTCGAGCACACCGGGACCGAACAGGTCGGCGACGTCGAGGCCGACGTGTACACCATGACCGTCGACCCGTCGAAGCTCGACGACGGTGCCGCTGGCGTCGACGCGGAGATGGCCGACCAGGTAGACGACATGACCGTCGTCTACAAGGTCGCCCCGGACGGGCTGCCGATCCAGGGCGACATCACGATGGAGATCGGCGGCCAGGGGATGGTCGTGTCGACCGCCTTCAGCAAGTGGGGCGAGCCGGTCGACGTCAAGGCACCCGCCAAGGGCAAGGTCGTCCCGTACTCGGAGTTCGGCGGCCAGGGCTGACCTGGAACACTTCCACGGCCGTCCGGGCGCCGCAGAGCCCGCCACAGCCAGCCACGAGAGGCCCCCCCCCCCCCGCCGGGGGGGGCGCGCCGCGGGGGCCCGCCCCACCCCCCCCCCGGCGGGGGGGGGGGGGGGGGGGGCCCCCGCTCGCGCGGGTGCTCGCCGACGCCGGGTTCACCCAGGTGACCCC
>NZ_JBSHCR010000065.1:0-24806 GCF_053615895.1 Isoptericola sp. NPDC055881 | reverse complement strand
GGCCCACTTCCGAGGACGGAAGTGGGCCAAGGTCCCGCTCACAGCGGTGGAGGTGGTCAGCCCTCGGTGGACTCGGCGGCCTCGGTGGTCTCCTCGGCGGCCTCGCCCTCCTCGGCCTCCTCGTCGGCGACCTCGCCACGCGGCTCGGAGACGGCGACGACGGCGGCGTCCGGGTCGGTGAGCAGCGTCGCGCCCTCGGGCAGGGCGACCTCGCCGGCGGTGACGTGCGAGCCGGCCTCAAGGCCCTCGATCGAGACCTCGACCGACTCGGGCAGGTTGGTGGCGAGCGCCTCGACCGACAGGGTCTGCGCCTCGACGAAGTGGATGGTGCCGGGGGCCGACTCGCCCACGACGTTCACGGTGACGTCGACGGCGATCTTCTCGCCGCGCTTCACGAGGAGCAGGTCGATGTGCTCGATGGTGCCGCGGACGGCGTCGCGCTGGATGTCCTTGACGACGGCCATCTCGGAGACGTCGTCCAGCTCGATGGTGAACAGCGCGTTGGAGTGACGCACGGCGAGCATGGTCTCGTGGCCCGGCAGCGTGATGTGCAGCGGGTCGGTGCCGTGCCCGTACAGGACGGCGGGGATCTTGTTCTCACGACGGATGCGGCGGGCGGCGCCCTTGCCGAACTCGGTGCGGGCCTCGGCGGCGAGCTTGATGTCGGACACGTGGATCACTCCTGGGATGTCTGTGCGTGCCGATGGCCAGAGGGAGCCGTCGGCTGTCCACGAGGCGTGTGGTCCCCGCGAACTGCGGTTGCGTCGGCGTGGGACACGTGACGGACGCGATCGAGAGCGCGCCGTGGGGGCACCAACGAGAATGGTGCACCGACAGCCGCCCAGTCGATCACGGAAATCCGACGGATCCTGCTCTGAGGGTGGCGGCCTGGTCGCAGTGCTGAACCTGCACGACCCTGCGTGACCGGCGCCCGTCAGACGTCCCTCGCCGAGGCAACCGGACGAGTATAGCCTCCCTCAGGGCCGGGCGTGCTCGCCCGAGCGGTCGCGGGAGCCCCCGCGGGCCCCGGCCGACCCGCGCGGGCGGTAGACCACCTGCGCCTGGAAGACGAACCGCACGACGAACGCCACGAGGATGAGCACCGCCTGCACCACCTCGGGGTGCGGCGCCGCCTGCTCGACGATCCACCACAGCAGCAGCGTGCGGACCACGGCCTCGGTGCCGTTGAAGGCGAAGGACCGCACGAACCGGCCCCAGAAGCCGTGAGCACCGTCACGCAGGTCGGCGAAGACGAACCGCTCCTGCAGCAGGAAGTTGAGGACGATCGTCACCGCGTTCGCCACGATCACGGCGGGCAGGTAGTGGATGCCGGCAGCCTGCATGGCGGCGAGGATCGCCAGGTTGAGCACGGCGCCGGCGCCGCCGATGAGCGCGAACGGCGAGAGCCGCCCGAACCGCAGCAGGGTGAGCTGCTGCACGTACCGCAGCCCGTTCGCGACGGTGGCCTTGGACCGCCCCGCGAACCGCTCGCCGAACACGAACGGCTCCTCGACGACGACGAGCCGCTGCCGCGCGAGGATCTCCAGCAGGATCTTGAACCCCCGCGGCTGGAGCGCGTCGAGGTCGACCGCGCCCTGACGCACCACGAAGAAGCCCGTCATCGGGTCGGACACGTCGCGCAGCTTCACGGGGAACATCGACCGGGCCAGCAGCCCGGAGGCCTTCGAGACCCAGCGCCGGTAGCGGCCGTCGAGCCCGCCGGCGTCCCCGCGGCCGGTGTACCGGGAGGCGACGACGACGTCCGCGCCCGTCTCGCCGGCGGTGGCGAGCAGGACGGGCACCATCTCCGGCGGGTGCTGCAGGTCGCCGTCCATCACGACGACTCGCTCGCCGGCGGCGGCCTGCAGGCCGGCCACGACGGCGCCGGACAGCCCGCCGTCGGGGGCCGCGCGGTGCAGCAGCCGCACCGGCAGCTCGGACCCCGCGGCCACGCGCTCGATCTCGGCGGGGGTGTCGTCGGTGGAGTCGTCGACGAAGAGCACCTCGACGCCGCCGGGCACGACGCCGCCGCCGAGCGCGGCGGTCAGCCGGCGCACCAGCTCCGCGACGTTCGGACCCTCGTTGTAGGTGGGGACCAGCACGGTCACGTCCACGGGCGTCTCCATCGTCCGCACAGCCTACGACCCCGGCCTGACCGGCTCGTGAGAGTCACGAACTATGACGATCATGCTCGCCACAACTGGTGAATACGCCTAGAATACTCGGCAAAAGATCAGGGGAGCAACGATGCCTGGGTACAAGATCGACCGACAGGTCCACGAGTTCGGCGAGCACGTGCGCGGGTGGCGCATGGTCCTGGGCCTGACGGCGCAGCAGGTGGCCGAGCGGGCCGACATCACGCGCGACACCCTCCGCAAGATCGAGACCGGGGACCCGAGCGTGGGCTTTCGCTCCGTCGCGCAGGTGCTGCGCGCGCTGGGCGTGCTGGACACCGCCGTCGACGCGGTGGACCCGCTACGCAGCGACATCGGCCGCCTGCGTGCCGGGAACCTGACGAAGAAGCGCGCCCGATGACCACCGTCGAGGTCTTCGTCGACGAGGACGGGCGGACCACAGCGGTCGGCAGGGCGCACTTCACCCGGACGCGAGGACAGATCTCCACCACGTTCCTCTACGACCCGGACTACCTCACGGGCAGCGGAACCGTCGTCGACCCCGCGCTGCCGCTGGTGTCCGGGGCACAGCACCAGGTCGGCCTCGTCCGGGCCTTCGCCGACAGCGCTCCCGACCGTTGGGGGCGGAACCTGGTCGAGAAGGCGGAGCGGGCGCGCGCCCGCACGGAGAACAGAGCGCCGAGAAGGCTCGACGACGTCGACTTCCTGCTCGGGGTCAGCGACGACACCCGCCAGGGCGCGCTGCGATACCGCCTGCCCGGGCAGCAGGACTTCCTCGGCGGACCCTCGAGCGTTCCCCAGCTCATCTCGCTGCCGGAGCTCCTGCGCGCCTCCGACGAGCTGGCGTCCGACGACGACCCGTCCCGTGCCGTCAAACAGCTCCTCGACACGGGGACGACGGGTCTGGGCGGAGCGCGGCCCAAGGCATCGGTGCGGCTCGAGGACGGCAGCCTGGCGATCGCGAAGTTCCCGCACTCCAGCGACGGCTGGGACGTCATGGCCTGGGAGGCGACGACGCTCGACCTCCTGGAGAACGCGGGGATACGCGCGCCACAACGCCGCCTGACACGCGTGGGAGAGCGCAGCGTGCTGATCCTGCGCAGGTTCGACAGAGGCCGCGCCGGCGACCGTATCGGCTACATCAGCGCCATGACCGCGACAGGCTCGTCCGACGGCCAGCGTCGTGACTACGCCGACATCGCCGAGGCGATCCGTGACCTGTCTCTGTCACCGCGTCGGGACCATCACGAGCTCTTCGACCGCGTCGTCGCGAGCGTCGCCCTCGGCAACACGGACGACCACCTTCGTAACCACGGCTTCCTCGCCGACCGCGGTTCGTGGACGCTGAGCCCCGTGTTCGACGTGAACCCGAACCCCGACCCGTTCAGGGCGCGCTCGACCTCGGTCATGGGTGCCGACGCGCCACCCGACGAGGTGGACGGCCTGCTGGCCCTCGCCGAGGAGTGCAGCCTGACGGTCGACCAGGCACGGGAGCGGATGGCCCGCACCGCGTCCGCGCTCGCGGGCTGGCGGGACCAGGCGCGGAGGCATCAGGTCGGCGAGCACGAGATCGCCATGATGGCCGAGTCGGTCGAGCCGCGCCTGGAGGCGGTCGCAAGGGCGGCCTGACGACAGAGCGCGGGGCGCGACGACGGCTCGTCGCACCCCGCGCTCCACGGAGAGGGCCTGGTCAGGCGTTGCCGTCGAACAGGCTCGTCACGGAGCCGTCGTCGAAGACCTCACGGATCGCGCGCGCGACGAGCGGCGCGATGGACAGCACGGTGAGCTTGTCGAACCGCTTCTCGGCGGCGATCGGCAGCGTGTCGGTCACCACCACCTCGGTGGCGCCGCACTCCTGCAGGCGCTGCGCGGCGGGGTCGGACAGCACGCCGTGGGTCGCCGCGACGGTCACGGACCGGGCGCCGGCCTCCATGACCACCTTGACGGCCTCGGCGATGGTGCCGCCGGTGTCGATGAGGTCGTCGACGAGCACGCAGTCGCGCCCCTCGACCTCGCCGACCACACGGTTGGCGACGGCCTGGTTGGGGCGCGTGACGTCGCGCGTCTTGTGCACGAACGCCAGCGGGCAGCCGCCCAGCTTGGCGGCCCACTGCTCGGCCACGCGGATGCGGCCGGCGTCCGGCGAGACGACGGCGACGTTCGCGAGGTCCACGCGGGTGCGCACGTAGTCGACGAGGACGGGCATGGCCCACAGGTGGTCGACCGGACCGTCGAAGAAGCCCTGGATCTGCGGCGTGTGCAGGTCCACGCTGAGGATGCGGTCGGCGCCCGCGGTCTTCAGCATGTCGGCCACGAGGCGGGCCGAGATGGGCTCGCGCCCGCGGCTCTTCTTGTCCTGGCGGGCGTACGCGTAGAACGGCGCGACGGCGGTCACGGACCGCGCCGAGCCGCGCTTGGCGGCGTCCACCATGAGGAGCTGCTCCATGAGCCACTGGTTCACCGGCGCGGTGTGGCTCTGCAGCAGGAAGATGTCGCTGCCGCGGACGGACTCGCTGAAGCGCACGTACGTCTCGCTGTTCGCGAAGTCGTACGCCGAGACGGGCAGCAGCTCGATGCCGAGCTCCTTCGCCACCGCCTCCGCGAGCTCCGGGTGCGCCCGCCCGGAGGCGAGGACCAGGGTGCGCTCTCCGGTTCCGGGGATGAAGTTGTTCATCGCTGCGTGCTTCCTTCGGTCGGGTCGGAACTGTCGCCGGCGGGGGCGGTGGCGTCGTCTGCGGGCGGCACCACGGGGATGGCACCCGTGAGGGCATTGTGGGCGGCGAGCTGCTGCTGCGCCTGCGCGCCGAGCTGCTGGTCCGCGGACGCGCTGCCGGCGGCGCCGGCGCGGGCGGCGGCCTCGGCGGCCGGGGTGCCCGGCCAGCGGCGGTCGACCCAGCCCTCGATGTTGCGCTGCTGCGAACGCGCGACGCCGAGCGCACCGGCTGGCACGTCCTTGACGATGACGGAGCCCGCGGCCGTGTACGCGCCGTCGCCCACGGAGACCGGCGCGACGAACATGTTGTCCGCGCCCGTCTTCGCGTACGAGCCGATCACCGTGCGGTGCTTCTTGACGCCGTCGTAGTTCACGGTGACGGAGGCGGCACCGATGTTCGTGTGCTCGCCGATCGTCGCGTCGCCCACGTACGACAGGTGCGGCACCTTCGAGCCCTCGCCGATCTGCGCGTTCTTCGTCTCGACGAAGGTGCCGATCTTGCCCTTCGTGGCCAGCTCGGTGCCGGGGCGGAGGTAGGCGAACGGCCCGACCGACGCGTGGGGGCCGATCACGGACAGCGAGCCGTGGGTGCGCACGACGGTCGCGCCGGGGCCGACCTCGACGTCCCGCAGCGTGGTGTCGGGCCCGATCGTCGCGCCGGACTCCACCTTCGTGGCGCCGTGCAGCTGGGTGCCCGGCAGCAGCGTGACGTCGGGCGCGAGCTCGACGTCGACGTCCACCCAGGTGGTCGCGGGGTCGACGACCGTCACGCCCGCCTGCATCCACTCGACCAGGACCCGCCGGTTGAGCTCCGCGCCGAGGGTCGCGAGCGCCACCCGGTCGTTGACGCCCTCGACGAGCATCGGGTCGTCGCTGAGCACGGCGCGCACGGCGCCGCCCTCGGCCCGTGCCGACGCGACGACGTCCGTGAGGTACACCTCGCCCTGCGCGTTGTCGGTGCCGAGCCCGGCCAGGCCGCGCCGCAGCACGGCGGCGTCGAAGACGTAGACGGAGCTGTTGATCTCGCGGATCGCGCGCTGCTCGGGCGTCGCGTCCTTGTGCTCGACGATCGCGAGCACGTCGCCCGACCCGGTCTCGCGCACGATGCGGCCGTAGCCGGTGGCGTCCTCGACCTCGGTCGTGAGGATGGTGACCGCGTTGCCGTCCGCGTGGTGGGCGGCGAGCAGCTCCGCGAGCGTGGCGCCGTCGAGCAGCGGGATGTCGCCGGCGAGGACGACGACCGCGCCGTCGAGCCCGTCGCCGAGGGGGTGCTCCCCACCGTCGAGGTGCTCGTCGTGCAGGTCGTCGGCGTGCGCCAGCGCGGCCGCGCGGCCGGCGTGGGCGCGGGCGTCCAGCGCGTCGAGCGCGCACTGCACGGCGCGTCCGGTGCCGGGGATCTCGTCCTGGTCGACGACGAGCGCCGTGGGGTCGAGCTCCAGCGCCGCCGTCGCGACGAGCTCGCGCTCGTGCCGCACGACCACGGCGACGTGCTGCGGGGACAGCTCTGTCGCGGCCGTCATCACGTGCCCGAGCAGCGTGCGCCCGCCGATGGCGTGCAGCATCTTCGGCGTCGCGGACCTCATGCGGGTGCCCTGCCCTGCGGCGAGGACGACGACGGCCGCCGGACTGGGGGTAGAGGGTGCCTCGGTCGAACCTGCAGCGGTCGAGCCTGTCGAGACCACGAGTGCTCCGTCTCTCTCGGGGTGTGCTTCGTCGGTGGTGCACGCGCTCCGCCCCCAGGACTCGAACCTGGACCAAAGGCACCAAAAACCTCTGTGCTGCCGATTACACCAAGGCGGATCGGGTCCCGGGCCGGTGCACGCAGCAGGCGCGGCACCGTCGGGCGTCCGTCCTCAGTCTGCCAGGTCTGCAGCACCGCCCCCGCACGTCGCGGGGCCGTCGACGCCGACCGCGGCGTGGCACGCACCACATCTCGCAGGACGGCCTGATGGTGTGGCGGACGTTCCTCGACGAGAGACCTCCTCGCTTCCGGGTGGCCCGCCCGGCACAATGAGCCCATGCCCTCCGATCCCCGAGCGCCCAAGCGTCCGCCGCGCGCCCGGATGACGGCCAGCCAGCGGCGCGAGCAGCTGATCGAGGTCAGTCGCGGCCTGTTCGCCGAGAAGGGCTTCGAGGGCACCAGCGTCGAGGAGATCGCGGCCCGCGCCGAGGTGTCCAAGCCGGTGGTCTACGAGCACTTCGGGGGCAAGGAGGGCATCTACGCCGTCGTCGTCGACCGCGAGGTGCGCGCGCTGACCTCCGCGCTGACGGGCGCCCTCGAGGAGGGGGGCCACCCCAAGGTGCTGGTCGAGCGCACGGCGCTGGCGCTGCTCGGCTACATCGAGGCGTCGGAGGACGGGTTCCGCATCCTGGTGCGCGACTCCCCCGTCGCCCAGGCCACCGGTACGTTCTCCAGCCTGATCGGGGACGTCGCCACCCTGGTCGAGCACATCCTCGGCGACCAGTTCAAGGCGAACGGGCTGGACCCGAAGGCGGCGCCGCTGTACGCGCAGATGCTCGTGGGCATGGTCGCCCTCACCGGCCAGTACTGGCTCGACGCCCGCAGCCCCGGCAAGGCCGAGGTGGCGGCTCACCTGGTGAACCTCGCGTGGAACGGGCTGTCCGGCATGGTCAAGAAGCCCGAGCTCACCCGGTCCCGCTGAGCCGTTCGGCTCATCGAGCGTGACCGACGACGTGGTCGAGCAGCCGGTCGACGACGGCGAGCGCGGTCTCCCCGTCCACGTGCCTGGCAAGGATCCCTTGCGTCAGGCCGGCGGCCGACGCGAGCACCAGCTCCGCGTCCAGGCGGGCCGGGTCGTCCGCGCCTGAGCCTGACCCTGTGCCCGGCCCTGAACCCGGCACCGTGCCCTCGTCGTCGCCCCGCGCCCGCAGCACCTGCCCCGCGACGAGGTCGACGAGCGCCCGCGGGGCACCGCGCAGATCCTCTGACGTGACGGCCTCGTTCGTCAGGGCCGCGGCGTGGAAGGCGGCCAGGACGACGGCGTCCGCGCGGCGGGCGCCGTCGAGCGGGAGGAGCCCGGCGAGCACGGCGCGCAGGACGGCGCGGGGCGGGGGCAGCGGGGCTGCGGCGTCCCCGGCGACGCCGCCGGGCTCCCGGACGCCGAACCGCGCGGCCGACCCCTCGATCACCGCGCGGTGCGTCGCGACGAGCAGCCCGTGCTTGTTCCCGAAGTAGTACTGCACGAGCCGCACGGAGACGCCGGACTCGGCGGCGACGGCCTGGAACGTGGCCGCCTCCAGCCCGTCGCGCGCGACGACGCGGCGGCAGGCGTCGGTGATCTGGCGGCGGCGCTGGTCGTGGTCCACCCGTCGTGGCACGGGCTCTCCCTCTCGGTCGTCCTCGGCGGTCGCCGTTGATGATACGTGCGTACCATTTTGATGGTACGGTCATACCATCAACCGCGCACCAGGAGGTCCGATGTCGTCGACAGGCCGCTTCACCAGCGAGGCCGCACGCAGCGCGTACGAGGCGGCGTACCGCGACCTCGAGGCGTTCTGGCCGCTGCCGTCGGAGGACGTCCGGGTCGAGACCGCCTACGGCCCCACGCACGTGCGCCGTTCCGGCGCCGGCAGCCGGACGCCGCTGGTCCTCCTGCACGGCCTGAACGGCACCGGCCTGAGCTGGCACGGCGTCGTGCCCGCCCTGGCTGCCGACCGCGTCGTCTACGCTCCCGACGTCGTCGGCACGGCCGGGCGCAGCGAGCAGACGTCGCCGCTGACCTCGGCCGACGACTACGCCGCGTGGGGCGCCCAGCTGCTCGAGGGACTCGGGCTGCAGCGCGCGCACGTGCTCGGCTACTCCGAGGGTGCGTGGTTCGCCGCGCTGCTGGCCTCCCGCGCGACCGACCGGGTGGGCGCGCTCGTCCTCGGCGAGGGCATCACCGCGCTGGTCAGGCCCGACCGGAAGGTCGTCTCGCGGATGGTCCGCGCCGCCGCCCTCCCGACGGCGCGCAACCTCGCCCGCCTCGACGAGTGGCTGAACCCCGGCGTCACCCTGACCGACGCGGACCGCGCGCTCGCCCGCGCGGCCATGCGCTACCGCCGTCGGACGCCGTGGCCGAGCCCCCTGCCCGACGAGCGGCTGCGCGCGATCACCGCCCCGACCCTGGCGTGCTTCGGCGCGGACACCAGGCTCGGCGACCCGGTCGCCGCGGGCCGTCGCGTCACCGAGCACGTGCGCGACTCCCGCGTCGAGCTGGTGGCCGGCGGCGGCCACGGCGTCCTGTGGCAGCTCCCCGACCGGGTGCTCCCGCTGGTGGACGAGTTCCTGCGCGCCCACGACTGAGCACCTGTCAGGACCACGGGCGGGGATGCCGTGCCGTGGCCCTGACAGGCCGCCCGTCACTTGCCGTCGAGGTACCCGTTCGCGTTGATGACGTACTTCGTCGCGGCACCGGCGTCGAACTCGGCGTAGCTCTGCGGAGCCTGGTCGAGGGTGATCGCCTTCGCGTTGACGTTCTTCGCGATCTGCACGCGGTCGTGCAGGATCGCCTGCATCAGGCCGCGGTGGTACTTCATCACCGGGCACTGACCGGTGGTGAACGCGAGCGACTTCGCCCAGCCCGTGCCGAGGCTGAGCGACAGCGACCCCTTCTTCGCCGCCTCGTCGATGCCGCCCGGGTCCCCCGTGACGTACAGCCCCGGGATGCCCAGCGCACCGCCCGCGGCGGTGATCTCCATCAGCGAGTTGAGCACGGTCGCCGGCGCCTCGTGCCCCGAGTCCGACCCGTGCCCCTTGGCCTCGAAGCCGACGGCGTCGATGCCGCAGTCCACCTCCGGGACACCGAGGATCTGCTCGATCTGCTCGGCCGGCCCGCCCTTCGTCAGGTCGACGGTCTCGCAGCCGAACGACCGCGCCTGCTGCAGCCGGTCGGCGTTCATGTCCCCGACGATCACGGCCGCCGCCCCCAGCAGCAGGGCACCCGTCGCGGCGGCGAGCCCGACCGGCCCGGCGCCCGCGACGTACACCGTGGAGCCGACCCCCACGCCGGCCGTCACGGCGCCGTGGAACCCGGTCGGGAAGATGTCGGACAGCATCGTCAGGTCCATGATCTTCTCGAGCGCCTGGTCCTTGTCCGGGAACTTCAGCAGGTTCCAGTCGGCGTACGGGACCAGCACGTAGTTCGCCTGCCCGCCGACCCAGCCGCCCATGTCGACGTAGCCGTACGCGCTGCCCGGCCGGTCCGGGTTCACGTTCTGGCAGATGCCGGTCTTGCGCTCCTTGCAGTTCCTGCACCGGCCGCAGGCGATGTTGAACGGCACCGAGACGATGTCGCCCACCTTGATGAACTCGACGTCCCGGCCCGTCTCCACGACCTCGCCGGTGATCTCGTGCCCTAGCACGAGGTCGGGCGGTGCCGTGGTCCTGCCCCGGACCATGTGCTGGTCCGACCCGCAGATGTTCGTCGCGACGGTCTTGACGATCACGCCGTGCGGCACCTGTCGGCCGATGTTCGCGGGGTTCACCCCGGGCCCGTCCTTGAGCTCGAACGTCGGGTAGTCGATGTCGATGACCTCGACCTGGCCCGGTCCTTTGTAAGCGACCGCGCGGTTGCTGTCTGCCATGGTGCTCCTCCTCGAACACGGCCGGCCCGGGCTGGGCCGGCCCTTCGACCGTAGGCACGGTCGGCCCCGCTCGGCAGGTCGGGCGGCGAGCTCGTGGCCGGATCGGGCGTGCGCCGTTGTGCCGGACGGCGCGGTCTGCTAGGCCTGCAGGTATGACCCGCGTCACCGTCCGACGCCGCGTCAGGCGCGTCACCATCGGCGGGCGCACCACGCGCCGCGAGGACCTGCTCGCCGGCGAGGAGCCCCTGGAGATCCGCGTGGGCGGCCGCTCGCTGGCCGTCACGATGCGCACCCCCGGGCACGACGTCGAGCTCGCGACCGGTTTCCTCGTGTCGGAGGGTGTCGTGACCGACGGCGGCCAGGTCGCCGCCGCGCGGTACTGCGCGGGCACCCCGGGGGTGGCGGCCGAGAACTCCTACAACGTGCTCGACGTCGCGCTCGCTGCGGGCGTCGCCCCGCCGGACCCGGCCCTCGCCCGGGAGTTCTTCACCTCCAGCGCGTGCGGGCTGTGCGGCAAGGCGTCGGTGGACGCCGTGCGCACGCGCAGCGCGTTCGACGTGGCCGACGACCCGGTGCGCGTGGACGCGGCGCTGCTCGCCGCCCTCCCCGGTCGCCTCCGCGCGGCGCAGGACGTCTTCGCCCGGACCGGCGGCCTGCACGCCGCCGGGCTCTTCGACGCCGGGACCGGCGAGGCGCTCGTGGTGCGCGAGGACGTGGGCCGGCACAACGCCGTCGACAAGGTGGTCGGGTGGGCCGCCGCGGCGGGGATGCTGCCGCTGCGGGGCAGGGTGCTCGTCGTGTCGGGCCGGGCCAGCTTCGAGCTGACGCAGAAGGCCGTCATGGCGGGGGTGCCCGTGCTCGCGGCGGTGTCCGCGCCGTCGTCCTTGGCGGCCGAGCTCGCGGACGACGCCGGACTGACCCTCGTGGGCTTCGTCCGGGACCCCACGCTCGTGGTCTACGCCGGCGGGGAACGCGTCGTCGAGGACGTCGAGGACCACCCGTCGCGCGACGCCGCGACGCCGCACCGCAGAGGGGACGCCGCATGAGCACCCAGCAGCCCGAGGAGACCCGGCCCGACGGCGGCGAGCCGCAGGAGCCGCAGCCCACCGGGACCCGGCCGCCGAAGGACTGGGCCGCGGGGGTGCCCGGCATCATGCACGCCCTCACGCCGGCGCTGCGCGGGATGGGCGCCCGCAGGACGGCGAAGCTGTTGCTGTCGATGAACCACCAGCAGGGTTTCGACTGCATGAGCTGCGCCTGGCCCGACCCGGACCGGCGCAAGCCGGCGGAGTTCTGCGAGAACGGGGCCAAGGCGGTCACGTGGGAGGCGACGCCGCTCGTCGTCGAGCCCGCGTTCTGGCAGGAGCATCCCGTCTCCGACCTGCGCACCCGGACCGAGCACTGGCTCGGGCAGCAGGGCCGGCTCGTGGAGCCCGTGCACAAGGCCGCGGGCTCGGACCACTACGTGCCGGTCTCGTGGGACGAGGCGTTCGCGATCCTCGCCGACCGGCTGACCGGCCTCGCCTCCCCCGACGAGGCGTCGTTCTACACGAGCGGGCGCACGTCGAACGAGGCCGCGTTCGTCTACCAGCTGTTCGTGCGCGCCTTCGGCACGAACAACCTGCCCGACTGCTCCAACATGTGCCACGAGTCCACGGGCGCGGCGCTGGGCGAGACGATCGGCGTCGGGAAGGCGACGATCACCTACGACGACTTCGCCCTGGCCGACCTCATCGTGATCATGGGCCAGAACCCGGGCACCAACCACCCGCGCATGCTCACCGCGCTCGAGGAGGCCAAGCAGAACGGGGCGTGCATCGTCGCGGTGAACCCGCTGCCCGAGGCCGGGCTGAAGCGCTACAAGAACCCGCAGACGGTGCGCGGGCTGGCCGGGCGAGGCACGGAGCTCGCCGACCAGTTCCTGCAGATCCGCCTCGGTGGCGACATGGCCCTGCTGCAGGCCGTGTCGAAGCGGGTGCTCGACGCCGAGGCCGCGGCGCCGGGGACCGTGCTGGACCATGCCTTCCTCACCGAGCACGCCACCGGGCTCGAGGAGCTCGCCGCGCACCTGGCCGACCTGGACGAGGAGGCCGTGCTCGCCACGACAGGGCTCACGAGCGCCGAGATCGACGAGCTCGCCGACCGCTACCTCCGCGCCGAGCGCGTCATCGTCACCTGGGCGATGGGTCTCACGCAGCACACGAAGGCCGTCCCGACGATCAAGGAGATCGTCAACCTGCTGCTCCTGCGGGGGAACATCGGACGGCCGGGGGCCGGGGCGTCGCCGATCCGCGGGCACTCGAACGTGCAGGGCGACCGCACGATGGGCATCTGGGAGCAGATGCCGGACAGCTTCCTCGACGCCCTCGACGCGGAGTTCGGCATCGCTTCGCCCCGGGCGCACGGGCTCGACGCCGTGGGCACGGTCGAGGCGATGGCGGCCGGGCGGGTGCGGGTGCTCGTCGCGCTGGGCGGCAACCTCGTCGGGGCGATCTCCGACACCGTCGCGGCGGAGCAGGCCGTCGCGCGCACCGACCTCAGCGTGCAGATCTCCACCAAGCTGAACCGCTCGCACGCCGTCGTCGGGCGCGAGGCGCTGATCCTGCCCACCCTCGGGCGCACGGAGATCGACCGGCAGGCGTCGGGCGAGCAGTTCGTGTCCGTCGAGGACACGGTGTGCGCGGTGCACGCCTCGAGCGGCAAGGTCGACCCCGTGGGGCCCCGGCTCCTGTCGGAGGTGGCGATCGTGACCCGCATGGCGCGCGCCGTCCTGACCGCGTGCGACGGCGACCCGGGACCCGTCGACTGGGCGGCGATGGAGCGCGACTACGACGTGATCCGCGACCACGTGGCCCGCGTGGTGCCCGGGTGCGAGGACTACAACGCCAAGATCCGCCGCGTCAGCGGGTTCCGCCTGCCGCACGGGCCGCGCGACTCCCGGACCTTCCCCACCGCCGACGGCAAGGCGCACCTGACCGTGAACGAGCTCGCGCCGGTGCACTGCCCGCCAGGGCGGCTGCTGCTGCAGACCATCCGCTCGCACGACCAGTTCAACACCACGATCTACCGCCGCGACGACCGGTACCGCGGCATCAAGGGGGGCCGCGCCGTCGTGCTCGTCAACCCCGAGGACCTCGCCGAGCTGGGGCTCGCGGACGGGGTCACCGTCGACGTCCACGGCGAGTACCACGACGGCGTGGACCGCGTGCTGCGCGGCCAGCGCGTCGTCGCCTACCCGACAGCCCGCGGGTGCGCCGCCGCGTACTTCCCGGAGGCGAACGTCCTCGTGCCCCTCGGCGCCACCGCCGAGACCAGCCGCACGCCCGTGTCCAAGGCCGTCGTCGTGCGCCTCGAGCCCGCCTGACCCCGAGGTAGCGCGGACCGTGCCGAGGTAGTCGGGGACGTGCCGAGGTAGTCGGGACCGTGCCGAGGTAGTCGGGACCGTGCCGAGGTAGTCGGGACCGTGCCGAGGTAGTTCACACTCGTCAAGATTCTTGACGTCGAGAGACCGGAGTAGTCTCGGCGCATGGATGTGGAGGCACGGTCCGACGAGGTCGACCGGATCGTCGACGCGTGGCGCCGCGAGCGCCCGGACCTGGACGTCGAGCCGCTGACGGTGTTCTCCCGGGTCAGCCGGCTCGCCCGGCACCTGGACCGCGCGCGGCGTGGCGCGTTCGCGCGGCACGACCTGGAGACGTGGGAGTTCGACGTCCTGTCCGCGCTGCGCCGGGCGGGCGAGCCGTACCGCCTGTCGCCCGGCGTGCTCGTCGCGCAGACGCTCGTCACCAGCGGCACCATGACCAACCGCATCGACCGGCTCGAGGAGCGGGGCCTCGTCGAGCGGCACCGCGCGCCGTCCGACCGCCGCGGCGTGCTGGTGCAGCTCACCGCTGCAGGCCGCCAGCGGGTGGACGCGGCCATGAGCGACCTGCTCGACGTCGAGGCCCGCGTCCTCGACGCGCTGCCGTCCGCCGTGCGGCCGCAGCTCGCGGCGCTGCTGCGCACCGTCGTCGCGCAGTTCGACGAGTGACCCGGCAGCCCTCCCCCTCCCTCGGGCACGACGACGGCGCGCGCACCGGGCTGCTGCTCGCGGCGCTGCTCCTGGTGGCGCTCAACCTGCGGGCGCCGATCACGTCGCTCCCGCCGGTGGTCGACCAGGTCGCGGCCGGGCTGGGCCTGACGCCCACGGGCGCGGGCCTGCTCACCTCGGTGCCGGTGCTGTGCTTCGCGCTGTGCACGCCGCTGGCGTCGGTGCTGGTGGCGCGACTGGGCCCGGAGCTCGCGCTGGGGGCGTCGCTGGCGGGCATCCTCGCCGGCACCGTGCTGCGCTCGGCGGGCACGGTGCCCGCCGCGCTCGTCGGGACGGCGGTGCTGGGTGTCGCCATCTCGGTCGGCAACGTGGCCGTCCCGGTCGTCATCACGCGCGACTTCCGGCGCCGGGCCGCCGCGGTGACCGGCGCGTACAGCGCGACGATGAACCTCGGCTCGACGTTCACCACCATGCTCACCGTGCCGCTCGCGGCAGCGTTCGGCTGGCAGTGGGCCCTGGCCGGCTGGGGCGTCCTCGCGGTGCTGGCGCTCGCGGCGTGGGTGCCGGCCGGCCGCGCCCTGGTCGCCCAGGGTCGCGCGGGTGTCCCCGCGGCCGCCGCGCGGGTGCGCCCGCCGTCGGCGCGGACGGAGCTGGCCGCCCTGGACCCGGCGACGCGCCGGAGCGTGCGACGGCTGGCGGTCCTGCTGTCCGTGGCGTTCGCCGGGCAGGCGAGCGGGTACTACGCGGTGACCGCGTGGCTGCCGGAGATCCTGCACGACCGGCTCGGCATGACGGCCGCCGGCGCGGGCGGTGCCGCGGGCCCGTTCCAGCTCTGCGCGGTGGCGGGGTCGTTCCTCGTGCCCGTCGGCCTGGCACGCGGCCTGTCCGTCCGGCAGGTGGCCGCCGGGCTGTCCCTGATGTGGCTGTCGCTCCCGGTGGGGCTGCTGGTCGCGCCCGACCTGTGGCTGCTCTGGGTGGGCGTGGCCGGCGCGGCGCAGGGCGGCAACTTCACCGCCATCTTCACGCTCGTCGCGCAGCGCAGCCCCGGCGTGGCCGTGGCGCGGCGGACGTCCGCCGTCGTGCAGACCGCCGGCTACGCGTGCGCCGCCCTCGCGCCGACCACGATGGGTGCCGTGCACGAGGCGACCGGCGGGTGGACGGCGCCGCTGCTCGTCGTCACGGGCGTGCTCGCCGTCATGGCCGCGGCGATGTGGGTGGCGTCCGGCCGCCCGCGTCACACCCTCTGACGGACGCCGGCCAGGGTCACCGCGAGCGCACCGAGCGCCCGCAGGGACTCCTCCGCCTGCTGCTCGTCGTAGCCCCGCGTGCAGACGGCGACGACGAGGGCGTCCGGGCCGGGCTCGCCGACGAACGCGACGTCGTGCCGGATGCCGTCCACCCAGCCCGACTTGGACCCGAACGGCACGCCTGCGGGGACGGCGGCGGTGAGCTGCCGGTCGGTCTGGCGCGCGAGCAGCCCGAGCATCCACGAGGTCTGCTCCGGCCCCGCGAGCCGCCCGGTGACGACGGCGGACATCAGCGCCGCGAGGTCGCCCGCCGTCGTCCGGTGGGTCGCTCCCTGGGCCTCGGCCGCGAGGTCGCTGTACTTGCGCCCGACGACGCTCGCGACGGCGCCGGCGTCGGCCAGCACGCGGTTCACGGCGTCGAGACCGACCAGCTCGATGACCAGGTTGGTCGCCTCGTTGGACGACACCACGATCATGCGGTCGACGACCTGGCCCACGGGCACGAGCGTGCCGGGGGCCGGCATGCCGGGGTCGAGGTCGTCGGGCTCGATGCGGTAGTCCGGGGCGCCCGGCACCTGGGACCGGAACGTGTCGGTGCTGGTCACCTCCTGCTCCAGCGTGAGCGCCCCCGACTCCAGCGCGCGGGCTGCCGCGACCAGCACGGCCAGCTTCACGGTCGACGCCGCGTAGAACGGGGCGTCGGCGTCACGCTCGGCGAGCACCTCGCCGCCCGCCCGGCGCACCTGGTACGCGACGACGGGGACGCCGTCCGAGTGCGTGCCCGTGGACACCATCACCGCACCCCCGCATCGTTGTGAGCGGGACTTTGGCCCTGCTCGTCGGCGTGTCGAGGGCGTGTCTCCCGCTCACAGCGGTCGCGGACGACGGCGGCGAAGGCGGCGGCGAGCGCGCGGGCCTGCCGCTCGTTCTCCGGCGCCCGCTCGAGGGCCCCGGTGAGGAGCTCGTCGCGGTCGAAACCGAGCGCGGCCAGCTCGTCCGCGTCCCACGTGCCGATGCGCTCCGGTGCCGCCTCCGGGTGGAACTGCAGCCCCCACGCGACGTCTCCCACGCGGAAGGCCTGGACGCCGCACGCGTCGCTCGTCGCGAGGTGCACCGCCTCCGGCGGCAGGCCGGTGATGGAGTCCACGTGGCTCTCGATCATGCGCACCTCGCCCTCGTCGGCCAGCGGGCCGAGCGGGCCGAGCAGCGGGTCGTCCGCCGCGTCGTCGAGCAGCCGCACGGGGCACAGCCCCTTCTCCGTCTCGCCGGACCGACCCGTGACGGTGCCACCCGTGACGTGCGCCAGGACCTGGCCGCCCAGGCAGATGCCCAGCACCGGCACGCCGGTGTCCAGCGCCTCGGACACCAGCGCACGCTCGTGCGGCAGCCACGGGGCGCGGTCGTCCTCGTCGGGCAGCAGACCGCCACCCAGCAGCACGAGGCCGTCCACGTCGTCCGCCCCGACGAGCGCGGGCACCCGGTCGGCGAGGTCCGCGCCCTCCACCACGACGGCGGCGGCGCCCTCCTCCTCCAGCCAGGCGGGCAGGCGCCCGGGGCCGCTGGTCGGCGAGTTCTGCACGAGGACGACGGTCGGTCGGCGGTCTGGCACGGTCAGCGCTCCCTGCTCTCGGGCACGGTCTCGGGCACGTTCTCAGGCACGGTCTCAGCGGCCTCAGGGGCGGTCTCGGGCATGTCCCCGCGCGCTCGTCCACGCGCAGGGTCCGGTGCGACGTCGCCCGGTGCGACGTCGCCCGGCACGAGGCCTCCTGGCAAGGAGGTACCCGGCGACGAGGTGCCCGACGACGCGCCCGACGACGGCAGCGCGCCGAGCGCCGCGGCCTGCTCCGCGAAGTGGCACGCGGCCGCGTGCGGCGCGCCGGCGCCGTCGCGCCGCCCGAGGGGCACCAGCACCGGGTCCTCGGTGCGGCAGCGCTCGGGGACGGCCTCCGGGCCGTCGCCGGGCACGCCCTGCTCGGTGGCGAGCCGGTGGGCGAGCCAGCACCGCGTGTGGAAGCGGCAGCCCGACGGCGGGTCGGCAGGCGAGGGCGGGTCGCCCTCCAGCATGAGGTCGCGCTCGGCCGGCCGCGCCGTCGGGTCCGGCACGGGCACCGCCGACAGCAGGGCGCGCGTGTACGGGTGGTGCGCGTCGCCGTACACGGCCGGGCCGCCGCCCTCCTCGACGATGCGGCCGAGGTACATCACCGCGACCTCGTCGGCGATGTGCTGCACGACGGCCAGGTCGTGCGCGATGAACAGGTACGACAGCCCCAGCTCGTCCTGCAGGTCCTCCAGCAGGTTGATGACCTGGCCCTGCACGGACACGTCCAGCGCGGAGACGGGCTCGTCGCACACCAGGACTCGCGGCTTCACGGCCAGCGCCCGCGCGATACCGACGCGCTGCCGCTGCCCGCCGGAGAACTGGTGCGGGTAGCGGTGCACGTGGTCCGGGTCGAGGCCCACGAGCTCCAGCAGCTCCGCGACGGCACGACGTCGGCCGCCCTTCGGGACCGCGTCGGGGTGGATGCGGAACGGCTCGGCCACGATCTCCCCCACCGACATCCGCGGGTTGAGCGACGTGTACGGATCCTGGAAGACCATCTGTACAGACCGGCGCAGCTCCCGACGGGCCGCCCGCGACATCCGCGACACGTCCTCGCCGTCCACCAGCACCTGGCCGCGCGTCGGCTTCTCGATGCCCACCAGGACGCGCGCCAGCGTGGACTTGCCCGACCCGGACTCCCCCACCAGTCCCAGCGTGCGGCCCCGCCGCAGGGTCAGCGACACCCCGTCGACGGCCTGCACGTGGCCGGTCGTGCGCTTGATGACGACACCCTGTCGCACCGGGTACGCCTTGGCGAGGTCGCGCACCTCGAGGACGACGTCGGACGACTCGGTCAGCTCAGGCACGGACGCCTCCCAGCAGCTCGGTGGCGAAGTGGCAGGCCGACGACCGCCCGGGGGCGACGTCCTCCAGCGGCGGCACGTCGGTGCGGCACACGTCGCGGGCCATGTCGCACCGCGGGTGGAACGGGCAGCCCGCGGGCACCCGGCCCGGCGCGGGCGGGCGGCCCGGCACCACCGGCAGGCGTCCGCCGACGGCCCGGTCGCCGCCGCCGTCCAGCCGCGGCACCGAGCGCAGCAGCGCCCGCGTGTACGGGTGCCCGGGCGCCGCGTAGAGGTCGCGCACCGGCGCGTGCTCCACCGCCCGGCCCGCGTACATCACGGTGACGTCGTCGGCGACGCCGGCCACGACGCCGAGGTCGTGCGTGATGAGGACCAGCCCCATCTGCCGCTCCGCCTGGATCTCCGCGAGGAGGCGCAGCACCTGCGCCTGCACGGTGACGTCCAGCGCCGTCGTCGGCTCGTCCGCGATCAGCACGTCCGGGTCGAGGGCGAGCGCGGACGCGATCATCACGCGCTGCCGCATGCCCCCGGAGAACTGGTGCGGGTACTCGTCCACGCGCTGCGCCGCGTTCGGCACCTTCACGAGGTCGAGCAGCTCCATCGCACGACGGCGCGCGTCCCGGCGCGACGACCCGGTGCGGGCCCGCAGCGACTCCGACAGCTGGTAACCCACCGTGTGCACGGGGTTGAGAGCCGCCAGCGCGTCCTGGAACACCATCGCGACGTGCGTGCCGTTGTGCGCACGGTGCTGGGTGGGCGACAGCGACAGCAGGTCCGTGCCGCGGTACCGCGCCGACCCGCCGACGACGCGCGCCGTCGGCGGCAGCAGCCCCATGACGGCGAGCGAGCTCACCGACTTGCCGCAGCCCGACTCCCCCACGAGCGCCAGGGTGCGCCCCGCCTCCACCCGGTAGCTGAGCCCGTCGACCGCGCGCACCGCGCCGTCGTCCGAGCGGAACTCGACCGCCAGGTCCTCCACCTCGAGCAGCACCGCGCCCGCCGAGCGCGGCCCGGTCGTGCCGTCCGTCGTCATGTCCACCGTCGTGTCCGTGATGCTCTCCGTCATGTCGGTCACCGGAGCCTCGGGTCGAGGGCGTCGCGCAGGGCGTCACCGAGGACGACGAGCGCCAGCACCGTGAGGATCAGGCACCCGAGCGGGATCAGCAGCAGGTACGGGTAGCCCCCGGTCACCCACTCCGCGCCGTTCGTGATCATGATCCCCCAGCTGATCGCCGGCGGCCGCACCCCGATGCCGAGGAACGCCAGCACGGCCTCCGCGCTGATCACCCCCGCGATCGCCGTCGGCACCAGCGCCGTCACCGGCCCGATCGCGTTCGGCAGCACGTGCCGCACCATCACCCGCAGGTCCGACGCACCCAGCGCGCGCGCCGCCGTCACGTAGTCGAGGTTCTTCGCCTCGAGCACGCTCGCCCGCACATATCTGGCATACCCCATCCACCCGAACGTCGTCAGCACCAGCGCCGGGAGCAGGATGACGTCGAACGCCCCGCCCCCCACGTGCACGTTGCGGAACAACGACAGCAGCAGCAGCGCCGCCAGCAGCAGCGGGATCACGAGGAACACCTCGATGGTGCGGGACACCACCGAGTCCACCCACCCCAGGTAGTACCCCGCGACCAGGCCGAGCACCACGCCGATCACCACCGACGCGCCCACCACCACGAACGCCAGCATCAGCGACGGTCGCGCCCCGTGGACCAGCTGCGCCAGCATGTCGCAGCCGTGCACGTCCGTGCCCAGCGGGTGCTCCGCACCGACGCCCTGCGGCCGGATCTTCGAGTCGCCGATGAGGCATCGCTGCGGGTCCGTGCTGGTGAACAGCAGCGGGAACGCCGCCATCACGGCGAAGAAGACGACCACCAGGGCCGACACGACGACGTCAGGACGACGCCGCAACCGGCGCCAGGCGTCCCCGCCCAGCGACGCGGAGACGTCCACCTTCGGCGCATCCGGGGCGGCAGTGGCAGCGGTGGGCTCAGGCATATCGGATCCTCGGGTCCAGGGCGGCGTAAGCGATGTCGACCACCAGCATCACGACCACCGTCACCACGGCGAGGATCGTCACGACGCCGAGGACCAGGGCCACGTCCGCGCCGCGGACCGCGCTCCACAGCACGCCCCCCATGCCGTAGATGTTCATCATCCCCTCGGTGATGACGGCGCCCGCGAGCGCCTCGGTGAACGTCAGCCCGACAGCCGTCACGACCGGCACCGCAGAGTTGCGCATCACGTGGTGCACGACGACGTGCCGCTCCGTCAGGCCGCGCGAGCGTGCCGTGCGCACATGGTCGCCCGCGTACGACTCCAGCTGGCTCGCCCGCACCAGGCGGATGAACGCCGCCGACCCCGCCAGGCCCAGCAGGATGCCCGGCACCAGCAACGTGGCCCACGGATGGTCGTCGTCGAACGACGGCCGGAACCACAGCGCCGGCAGGCTCTCCGCGCCGAACGTCTCCGTCGCCCACTTGTTCAGGGGCACCGCGAACACGTACCGGTACACCAGCAGCAGCACGAAGATCGGGAACGCGTCGATCAGCACCGACGTCATACGGATCCCGTGGTCCGTCGCCCGGCCGCGCCACCGCGCCGCCACCGTGCCCAGACCCAGGCCCAGCACGAACCACACGATCGTCACGATGAGGAACAGCTTCAGCGTGTTCGGCGCCGCCGTCGCGACGATGTCCGTCACGTCACGGCCTCGCAGGTTCGTGCCGAAGTCGCCCTGCGCGTACGAGCCCAGGCGCTCCACGAACGGCCCCAGGCACGGGTTGCCGGTCTGGTCGTAGCACGGGTCGTCGAGGCCGTAGCGGGCCTCCACCGCCGCGAGCTGCGACTTCGACGGCACGTGGTCGCCGAAGAACGCCAGCGCCGGGTTGCCGTTGAGCTGGATCGCGAACGTCGTGAGCAGGTGCAGCACGAACATCACGAACAGCAGGGTGGCCACGCCCAGGAGGGTGCGGCGAAGGATGTAGCGGCCCATTCACGTTCTCTCTGTCTGCCTTGCGGTGGGCGGCGGTGGGATTCTTGTCGGCAGGCGCACCATCCGCCTCGCTCGTTCCTCGCTCGGCTCCCGCCAGGCCCGGCCAGCCTGCCGACAAGAAACCCACCACCGCCCTCGTGCAGCCTCACCCGCCGCGACCGGTGCGGACCGGCGGGTGAGGCATGGGGGAACTGCTACCCGTTGGTGACCTCGAGGAGGCGCAGCTTGGGCTCACCGCTGAACGGGTCGAGGACCACGTTCGAGACGTTCTCGCTGTAGTACGTGGTGTTCTGCGCCACGAAGAGCGGGACCGTCGGGAAGTCGGCGGCCAGGATCTTCTCCGCCTCCTGGTACTTCGCGACCGCGTCGTCGAGGTTGGCCGCCTCGTCGCCGGCCTTGACGGCCGCCTCGAAGTCGGCGCTGTAGTACCCGAACTCCGTGTTGCCGTTCTTCGCGTCGCCGCTGGCGTACACGGGGGCGAGGTAGTTCTCGTTGAGCGGGTAGTCCGGGAACCAGTTGGCGCGGAACGGGCCGGAGAAGTCGCGCGCCGAGCGGCGGGCGAAGTAGTCCTCCGTCGGGTCCAGCTCGTACGGGATGCCGAGGGTCTCCTGGATGGAGTCGCCGACCGCCTTGAAGAGGGCCTGCTCCGTCTCGTCCTGGCCGAGGTGGATCGTCATCTTCTCGCCGTCGGGCCACCCGCCGGCCTTCGCCAGGGCTTCCTTGGCCGCGTCGGCGTCGAACGTGCACCACTCGCACGTACCGCCGGTGCCACCCGGGACGACGTCCGGCACCACCCAGCTGTCCGCCGGGATCCGCTGGCCGGGCAGCAGGGCGTCGATGATGCCCTGCCGGTCGATGGCCATCGAGATCGCCTTGCGGAACTCGATGTCCTTCCACGGGCCGTCCTTGTACAGCGGGAAGCCGAGGTAGGTGAGCGCGGCGCCCGGGCCCTCGATGTACCGCTCCTGCAGGTCGGGGTCGTTCGCGGCGGCCGCGGTCTCCGCGGGCGGCGGGGTCGCGAAGTCGAGGTTGCCGGCCTGGAAGTCCGGCCAGTTGTCCTCGCCCGTGTACTCCGTCCACTCGATGGCGCCGTACTTCGGCGTCTCCTCGAGCGTGTAGTCCTCCCAGCGCTTGGCGGTGAGGTTCACGCCCTGGTCCCACTTCTCCACCTGGAACGGGCCGTTGCCGATCGGCTGCACCGCGCACGCGTCGATGTCGTCGAGGCACGCCTGGGCGATCGGGAAGAAGCCGGTGTAGCCGAGCATCGTGGAGAAGCCGGCGAAGGGGCCGGTCAGCGTGACCTCGAGCGTCTGCGGGTCCACGACCTTCAGGCCGGACAGGGTGTCCGCCGTGGGCTCCGTGGTGACGTTGCCGTCGTCGTCCGTCTCGCCCTGCATGTCGTCGTACCCGGCGATGCGCTCGAAGAAGTAGTTGTTCGCCATCGCGTTCGGCCCGTAGGCCGCGTAGTTCCAGGCCCGCGCGAACGCGTCCGCGTCGACGTCCTCGCCGTTCTGGAACTTCAGGTCCGGCTTGATCTTGATCGTCCAGACCGTGTTGTCGTCGCTCTCGATGCTCTCCGCCACGTAGTTGTACGGCTCCGTGGTCTTCGGGTCGTACCGGACCAGCCCGTCGTACACGACGTCGAGCACGGAGATGTTGTCCCCGACGTTCGAGTCCATCGGCAGCAGCGTCTCGACGTCCTGCGACAGCGAGAGGTGCAGCGTCGCGTCCGCGTCGCTCCCCCCTCCACCACCGTCGCCGTTCCCGTCGTCGTTCCCGCCACCACCGGAACAGCTCGCCAGCACCAGCGTCACCGCCGTCGCAGCGGCTGCCACCGCAGCCCTTCGCCCCATCGTCACCGGCTTCTCCCCACGTCGTGGTCGCTCCGGGCGCCGTCGCCCTGCGTGTGTACACGTCGTCGTGCACGTCGTCGCGGTCCGGTTCGGCGGACGTACGACGGCGCTGCCGTGGAACATATCGCCATCACGGCCCTCGGTGGTGAAAATCACTGTTAAGGATCCGTAACGATCGGCGGCGAGCCCCGACGCCTCGCTGCCACCGGTCGGCAGTTCGGCCACCGAGCGGCAGTTCGAACTGCCGCGCCCGTCCGGAACTGCCGCCCAGAACCTGCCCCCAGGCCTCGGTCGTCCACAGGCGCGCTCGCGCGGCGCCTGGCCCGCTCGACGGCGCCCCACGCTGTCCGGATGACCGACGACCGACACCTCCTGATCGCCCGCGAGCACGACCCGACGGCTCTCCGGCGCGCGCTCGGCGCCGGCGCGATCTCGCGCGTGCGGCGCGGGGCCTACCGGACCGTGGCAGACGGCGGCCCGCCGGACGCCCGCACCCTCGCCCGGGACCGCATCGGCGCGGTGCACCGCCAGCTCGAGGCCGACCACGTCTTCAGCCACGAGAGCGCGGCCCTGCTGTGGGGCGTGCCGCTGTGGGAGGCGCCCACGACGACGCACGTGCTGCAGCGGTCCGGTGCGAGCTCCCGCTCGGCGCGCGACGTCGCGCGGCACCGTGGCCTGCCGGAGCGGTGGGTGGAGCTCGAGGGGCTGCCCGTGACCGACCTCGCGCGGACCGTCGTCGACTGCGTCACCACCCTGCACCCGCTGGAGGGGCTCGTCGTCGCCGACTGGGCGCTCGGCCACGGCCTCGACCGCGGTGAGGCGCTCGGCCTGCTGGGTGCACGACGTCGCCGGAACGGGACGGCTCGGGGACGGCTCGTCCTGGAGCTCGCCGAGGGTGCCGTCGACCCTCCGTGGGAGACCTGGCTGCGGTACGTGGCGCTGCGGGCCGGTCTGCCGCGCCCACGCACGCAGTTCCGCGTCGACACGCACGCCGGGCGGTTCTTCGTCGACCTCGCCTGGCTCGAGCACCGCGTGCTCGCCGAGTTCGACGGCCGGATCAAGTACCGGGACGGCGCGTTCGGCACCGGGTACGACGCCGAGCAGGCGCTGTTCGAGGAGAAGGTGCGCGAGGACGCCATCACCGAACGGTTGGGGGTGCGTCCACTGCGGTTCGTGGCGCGGGACGCCCGCGACCCGGACAGCGTCACGCGCCGGCTCCTCGCCCGGTTCCCACCCGACGTGCGACGCGCCGCACGCGTCCGTCCCCGGCTGCCGCTCCCGCCGCGCCCCGTGCCCGATCAACGCGGCAGTCTCGGATCACGTCGGCAGTTCGAGCT
>NZ_JBSHCR010000064.1:0-24888 GCF_053615895.1 Isoptericola sp. NPDC055881 | reverse complement strand
GTGTGTGGGGGGTTAATATTGGTGTGGTTGTTGTTCTCTAACCGGTGTGTTTTTCGAAAATCAACGCCACGCACGATCACGGTCGGTGCAGGGCCGGGGCAGGACCGGAGCACGCCGGCGAAGGCGCCGCGCCCGGCGAACGATCCGGCCCCCCCGGACGGTCCTGCCCGGTCGGATCCCGTCACGATTAGGGGGCGCCGGTCGCGCTGGGCGGGAAGCTCCTGCCTAGTCAGACGGCCCTCCCGGGCGGATCCCGTCACGATCAGGGGGCGCCGGTCGCGCTGGGCGGGAAGCTCCTGCCTAGTCGGACGGCCCTGCCCGGGCGGATCCCGTCGCGGTCAGCGGGCGCCGGTCCTGCTGGGCGGGAAACTCCTAACCGGTCGGACGGTCCTGCCCGGTCGGATCCTGTCGCGGTCAGCGGGCGCCGGTCCTGCTGGGCGGGAAACTCCTAACCGGTCGGACGGTCCTGCCCGGTCGGATCCTGTCGCGGTTAGCGGGTGCCGGTCGCGCTGGGCGGGAAGCTCCTGCCCAGCGGGACTCGCGGCAGCCTCGCAGGCAGATGTCGGGCCAGGCCTACAGGCCGTGAAAAGACAAGGTCTCCGGCGGCGGTCGGCGCGGATCACCCTCGTCCGACGCGGCACGCCCGTAGGTGGCTGTGGGGCAGCTTCGGGGCGAGCGCGGCCCCCGAGGCGGTGTCCGCCCGCCGCACACCCCCGGGGTGTCGTCTCCCTCAGCCGGCAGCGAGCCCGGCGTCGTGGACGACGATGGCCGCTTGGACGCGGTTCGCGGCGTCCAGCTTGGTGAGGATGCGCGAGACGTGGGTCTTCACGGTCGGCACGCTCATGAACAGCTCGGCGGCGATGTCGGCGTTCGACAGCCCCCGCGCGACGGCGAGCGCGACCTCGCGCTCGCGGTCGGTCAGCGCGTCCACCCGGGCGGCCGCGGCCTGGCGGCCGTCGGGCGCGGACCGTTCGGTGACGGCCAAGATGAGCTGCGCGGCCACCCGCGGCGACAGGGTGGGCTCGCCCGCCGCGGCCGCGCGGACGGCCTCCACCAGGCGGGCGGGCGGCGTGTCCTTGAGCAGGAACCCCGCCGCCCCGGCGCGGAGTGCCTCGACGATCATGTCGTCGGTGTCGAACGTCGTCAGCACGATGACGCGCACGTCGCGCAGCTCGCGCCGGTCGCGCAGCCTCCGGGTGGTCTCGATGCCGTCGAGGCGCGGCATGCGGATGTCCATGAGGACCACGTCGGGCCGCTCGCGGGCGACCACGTCGAGCGCCTCGACACCGTCCGACGCCGACGCCACCACCTCCAGCCCCGGGTCGCCGCCCAGGATGAGGGCCAGCCCCGACCGCACCAGCGGGTCGTCGTCGACCAGCACCACACGCGTCGTCTCGCTCATGCCGCCCACGGTAGCCACGCCTCCAGCCGGAACTGCGCACCCCCACCCGCCCCCGTCGTGCCGTCCGTCGTCACGCCGTGCGACAGCCGTCCCCCGACCAGGTCCACCCGCTCCGCCAGACCCACCAGCCCGAGGCCGGAGTCCGGCGGCGCCTCCCCCTGCCGTGCCGGGCCCACGCTGCGCACCGGGTTGCGCACCACGATCGTCAGCCCCGCGCCCGGCGCGCCCGACACCGTCACCGTCACGGGCGCCCACGGCGCGTGCTTGCGGGCGTTGGTGAGCCCCTCCTGCACGATGCGGTACGCGTGCCGGCTCACCACCTCGCCCAGGCCGTCGGTGCCGTCCGGCCGTGCGTCGAGCCGCACGTCCGCCCCGTTGGCCCGGGCCTCGGCGAGCAGCGCGTCGAGGTCGGCGAACGTGGGCTGCGGGGGCTCGGGTGCGGCCGGGGCCGCCGGGTCCCGCAGGACACCCAGCACCTCCCGCAGCTCCGCCAGGGCGGCGTGCGCGTTGGTCTGCACCACGGCCGCCGTCTCCGCGACCTTCTCGGGCGGCAGGTCCGTCCGGTACGCGAGCGCGCCGGCGTGCATCGCGACCAGCGAGATGCGGTGCGCCAGGACGTCGTGCATCTCCCGGGCGATGCGCGTGCGCTCCGCCGTCCGCGCCTGCGCGACGCGGCCCGCCTGCTCCCGCTCCGCGGTCTCCGCGCGCTCTCGCAACGAGGCAAGGTGCTCACGCCGCAACCCGATGTACGCCCCGATCCACACGAACAGGGCGTAGACGAGCACCCCGGTCAGCAGGTCGACCCACCCCTCGTACGGCTCCGGCGCGACGTACGGGTGCAGCACGCTGTAGACACGCCCGGCGACGACGAAGACCACCCCGACCGCCGCGATCTTCCACCACCGGCGGGACGTGGCCAAGGAGATCGCCGCGATGGCCTCCGCCCCCACCACCGTGACGGACACCGCCGAGGCCGCGCACAGCACCAGCGCGACCGTCAGCGGCGCCTTGCGGCGCAGCAGCAGGAGGCCCAGGCCCAGCACCCCGACGGCCAGGTCGAGCGCGGCCTGGGCGTCCGAGACCTGCCGGTCCCCCGTGTCGGCCTCCCAGGCGACGAGCAGGAGCACCGTCAGCCCGGCGAACAGCGCCGCCAGCACCCGCCACGTCTCCCCCCACGCGCGGCGGGCTCTCGACGGGCGGGCGGGGACAGGGTGCACGACGTCGAGCCTAGGCAGCGGCGAGGCGCCGGGCATCCGCCGACCGGCGGGGGGTGCATCCTCCGGAAGGAGGACACGAACCATCCCCTAGCCGGACGCGACGCCGCCGCCCGCCCAGGCAGGCTGGAGCCATGATCACCGTGGAGCACCTCACCAAGAGATATGGGCCGGCCACCGCCGTGGACGACGTGTCGTTCACCGTCGAGCCCGGCCACGTCACGGGCTTCCTCGGCCCGAACGGCGCCGGCAAGTCCACGACCATGCGCATGATCTGCGGGCTCACGCCCGCCACGTCGGGTTCTGCGCGTGTGCTCGGCATGCCCTTCACCGCCCTGGCCAACCCCGGCCGGCGCGTGGGCGTGCTGCTCGACGCGGCCGCCCAGCACTCCGGCCGCACCGGCCGCGAGGTGCTCACGCTCGCCGCGCTCATGACCGGCGTCGACCGCCGGCGCATCGACACCACCCTCGACCAGGTGGGCCTCACCGAGCGCGAGGCCGCCCGCCGGGTGGGCCAGTACTCGCTCGGCATGCGGCAGCGGCTGGGCATCGCGTCCGCGCTGCTCGGCGACCCCGAGGTGCTCATCCTGGACGAGCCGGCCAACGGGCTCGACCCCGCCGGCATCCGCTGGATGCGGGACCTGCTGGCCGGCTTCGCCGCCCGCGGCGGCACCGTGCTGCTCTCCTCGCACCTGCTGCGGGAGATGGAGGCCGTCGCCGACCGCATCGTCGTCATCGGCCGCGGCCGCGTCGTCGCCGAGGGGCACAAGGACGAGCTGCTGCGCCAGGCCGGCACGTTCGTCCGCTCCACCGACGACGCCGAGCTCGCCCGCGCCTTGCGCCAGGGCGGCGTCGGTGTCGTCGAGCTCACGACCGGCGGGCTCTCCGTCGAGGCCGAGCCGCTCGACGTCGGACGCGCCGCGGCCGGGGTCGGCGTCGTGCTCGCCGAGCTGCGCGCCGCCGACTCCCGCGGTCTCGAGGACCTCTTCCTCGAGCTCACCGCCGACGACGCCCGCGAGCAGACCCGGACGGAGGTGCCGGCATGACCACCGCCCCGACGGTCGCGCGCGACGCGACCAAGACCCGCGGCGCCCGCGACGCCGTGCGCCCCGTGTCCTTCCGCACCCTCACGCTCGTCGAGTGGCGCAAGCAGCTCGACACCCGCGCAGGTCGCTGGATGCTCGCCATCATCGCCGTCGTCACCGCGGGCGTGCTCGCCGTGATGATGGCCGTGAACGGCGGCAACCACTCGTTCAGTGCCTTCGTGACCGGCACGACGACGCCCATGGCGATGCTGCTGCCGATCGTCGGCGTCCTCGCCGCGACGTCCGAGTGGTCGCAGCGCACCGCCCTCGTGACGTTCACGCTGGAGCCTCGGCGCACCCGCGTCGGGCTCGCCAAGGTGGTCGGCGCGATCGGTTCCGGGCTCGCGCTCCTCGTCCTCACGGTCGGGCTCGCCGCTCTCGCGCACCTGATGGTGATCCTGTTCCGCGACGCCGACCCCGCGTGGGACCTCTCCGTCCGGGCCGTGCTGCTCCTCGCCGTCACCGTGGTGCTGCTCATGGCTCAGGGCGTGGGCTTCGGCCTCCTGCTGCGCAGCACCCCGGCCGCCATCGTGACCCTGCTGCTGGTGCCCACCCTGTTCGGCATCCTCGGCGGCCTGGTCTCGGGCCTCGCCGACGCGTTGCCGTGGATCGACCTCGGTACCGCGACCGAGCCGCTCCTGTTCGGCGGCGACCTCGACGGCGCGGGCTGGGCGCACCTCGCCACCGCCAGCCTCATCTGGGTGGTGGCGCCCCTCGCCGGCGGGCTGTGGCGCGTGGCACGCAGCGAGATCACCTCGTCCTGACCACGTCGTCCTGACCCGACGCGACGGGCCGGTCAGCCGTCGAGGTGCCCCCGCATCTCGACGGCGATCTGGTCCGCGTCGAGCTGGTCCAAGGCCCTGCTCAGCAGCTCCGAGTCGTACGTGCCGACGGCTCGGGCCTCGAGCAGGGCCTTGCGCTGCGCGGCGATCGTCGCGAGGCGGAGCTCGAAGAACTGTGCCGACAGCTCCTCCGGCGTCTCCTCCTCCTCGTCCTGGTCCCGCTGCTCGCGGACGACGACCGTCCGCACCCGCTCCACCACGTACGGCGCGTAGGGGGTGCCGTCCTTGCTGCGCAGGTCGGGGTCGTCGAGCATCGCGCGGGCCGTGCCGTCCACGATCTCGCGCAGCCCCTCGGTGCCCTCCACGAAGCGGGACGACGTGACGCCGGCCAGGCCGAGCCGCCGCACCACCCAGGGCAGCGTGCCGCCCTGCACCAGCAGCGTGCCGGCGGCGACGCCGAACGCGATGAGCACGAGCAGCGAGCGCTGCGGGAAGCTGGTGGGCAGCGTCTGCGCCGCCGCGAGCGTCACGACGCCGCGCATGCCCGCCCAGACGATGACCACGCCCTCCTTGGGCCCGAGCGGCGCGGCCAGCAGGTAGTCGACGTCCGCGATCCGCCGCGTGAACCTCTTCCGGAACTCGTTGACGCGGTCCAGCCGGCGCTTGCGCAGCCGCTCCTTCTGCCCCTCGGACAAGGTCCCGGCCGCGGCGCGCCTCGCCGCCTGCACGCTGCGCCGGCGCTGCTGCTTGGCCACCTGGCGCCGCACGTTGCCGAGCCCGCCCTCCGGCCGGCCCGGGCCGGACCAGGACCTCGTCAGCTCCGTGGCCGCCTGCGGCGTGATGATCCCGTGGGAGTCGCTGAGCTCGTCGAGCTTCGCGGCCACGCGCTGCTGCATCTCGTCGAGCGTCTCGCGCACCTGTCCCGCGCGCCGCCGCCGGGCGGAGAGGTACCGCAGCAGCGGCAGCACGAACAGGGCCCGCAGCGCGACGACGCAGACCGCGGCGAGCGCCGCGACGCCGAGGGCCGTCCACAGGGAGCCGTGCACGGCGCGGACGTCCTCCACGAGCCCGAACACCTCGAGGCCCATCGCCAGGAACAGCCCGCCCTCGAGCAGGGTCTCGATGGTGCGCCAGTTCATGCGTTCCGCCACCCGGTCCTGGGGGCGCAGGTGCCGGGCGGAGAGGGTGCTGGTGACGAGGCCGGCCGCGACGGCGGCGACGATGCCGGACGCGTCGAGCTCCTCGGCGGGCAGGTAGGCCGCGAAGGGCACCACGAACGACACCGCGGTGGAGAGCGCGGCGTGCTTCAGGTGCGCGCGGACCCAGAGGCCGAGACGCCCGACGACCAGGCCGATGACGACGGCGATCACCACGGCCTTGAAGAAGCTGCCGACCACGCCCCACACGCTCACGCTCACGGCCGTCGCCGCGATGGCGGAGCGCAGCAGCACCAGCGACGTCGCGTCGTTGAGGAGCCCTTCGCCCTCGAGCATGACGACGACGCGCTGCGGCGCGCCCAGCTTCTTGATGATCGACGTGGCGACGGCGTCCGTCGGGCTGACGATGGCGCCGAGCGCGATGCCCGCGGCCAGGTCGATCCCCGGGATGACGGCCGAGAAGACGAACCCGAGCACGACGGCGGAGATGACCACCAGCAGCACCGCCATGCCGCCGATGGCCGTGAAGTCGCGACGGAAGTCCATCGACGGGAACGACGCCGCGGAGGCGTAGAGCAGCGCGGGCAGCACCCCGACGAGGATCACCTCGGGATTGATCTCGATCGCGGCGACGGCGGGGACGAAGCTCACGGCGACGCCGACCAGCACCAGCACCAGCGGCGCGGCCACCCCGGCACGGGGCGCCAGGGCGGTGACGGCGATGACGACGACCGCCGCGAGCACGCTGACGAGGAGGACGTCCATGCCGAACAACGTAGGCGCACCCCTGCGCGTTCTCCCGGGCTCGTCACCGAACCGGAATCAGAGTGACCTACGTCACACCTATCGCTTCTTGCTTAACGATATATCGCGTCCTATCTTAGATGTGTCGCCGCCAGAGTTGAGCACCATGCGTCGAGCACCATGCGTCGAGCACCATGCGTCGAGCGGCATGCACCGGCGATCAGCGCCGACCCTCCCCGGGCGACACCTCGACCACAGACCCCCGAACCAGTGAGGACACCTCTCATGCGAACCCCCCGAGACACTTCATTCGACCCCCGTACCTTCGACCCCCGGTCCTTCGACCGGCACCCCTTCGACCGGCAGCCCGGCCCCCGCGGCGACCGCCGCCGGCGCGGGGAGTTCCCCGGCCCGGAGGGCTTCGGCCCCGGCTTCCCGCCGGGACCCGGCTTCGGACCCGGCTTCGGACCGGGCTTCGGCCCCCGCGGGCACCGAGGCGGCGGCCGCCGTGCCGGCCGCGGCGAGATCCGCGCGGCGCTGCTCCTGCTGCTCGCCGAGCAGCCCATGCACGGCTACCAGGTGATCACCGAGCTCGCCGCACGCACCGACGGCCGCTGGCGCCCCAGCCCGGGCGCCGTCTACCCGGCCATCTCCCAGCTCCAGGACGAGGGCCTCGTCGCGGTGTCGGAGGACGGCGGACGCCGCCTCGCGACGCTCACCGACGAGGGCCGCGCGTACGTGGAGGAGCACCGCGACGAGCTCGGCAACCCGTGGCAGAAGGTGGCCGAGGACCCGCGCCGCCAGGGCCACGAGCTGCACGTCGCGATGCGCGCCCTCGGCGGCGCCGTCGAGCAGGTGGCGCGCGCGGGCTCCCGCGCGCAGGCCGAGGCGGCGGCCGCCGTCCTGGACCGGGCCCGGCGCGAGGTCTACCTCGTGCTCGCCGGCCAAGAGCTGGCCACCGGCACCGACGACCCGTCAGCCGAGGCCGACGATGGCGGTCGGTGACCACCGCACGAGCCGCCCGGCGACGGCGAGCTGGATCCCCCAGCCGTCGCCGCCGAGCTCCAGCTGCCAGAGCTGCCTCCCGGTGGCGGCGTCGAGCGCGACCCAGTGCACGACGTCGCCACGGGCGTAGTCCGGCACCACGAACGCGGCGAGCCGCCCGTCGGTGAACGCCGCCTCGACGAACCGCGGGCCGTAGGCCCCCAGCCCCTCCACGCCCTCCACGAGGTCCGGCCTCGTCCACAGCACCTCGCCGGTGCCCATGTCCAGCCCGTGCACGCGGCGGCCCTCGTCGACGACCACGGCCACCTGCGCCGTGCGCACCAGCAGGCTCGACCCCTTCACCGCGGTGCTCCACAGCTCGTCGCCGTCCGCGTCGGTCGCCACCGTCGCGTCACCGCGTCGCTCCAGCACCACGCCGTCGCCGCCGCCGTCGGTGCTCAGCGGCACCAGGTACCGGCCCCGCAGCTCGCGCTGCTCGCTGCCGTCGTCGCGCAGCAGCCGGTCCGGGCTCTCCGGGTCCCGACCTCCGAGGAGGTCGGCGTCGACGCCCGCCACGTAGCCGCCGGTGGCCAGCGGCTCCACGGAGAAGCCCTCGAACGTCCCCGGGTCCTGGGGGCGGTCCAGCCGCACGCCGTCCGGCGTGAACCACGCGTCGACGCCGCAGCCGCCCAGCCACACCACCCGGTCCGTGACCGACACCTGCACGCCGCCGCGCAGGTCCACCCCCGACGTCGTGCCGTCCTCTCCCCAGCGCACGCACATCGCCGGGTCGACGGCGGCGTCGAACGGCAGCGTCCGCTCCCAGCGGACCTTCCCCGTGGCGCCGTCCTCGAGCCGGACCCGCAGGTCGTAGCCGTCCGGGATGGCGCCGGCGTGCGCGACGCCCGCGGCGACCTCGTCCGCGACGAGGGGGTCCACCGGGGCGGCGTCGCCCACCCACGCCGCCGTGAGCAGCCCACCGCCGGGACCGGGGAAGGCCATCGTCGACGTGAACCCGACGTCCCGCGTGCCCACCACCGAGCCCTCGGCGTCCACCACCGTCACCGTGCTGCGCGGGCGGCCGTCCTGCGCACCGTCCGGCGTGCCGGACACGCACACGACCCGCTCCGCCGGCTCCGGCTGGAAGTCCCCGGACCAGACCTGCATACCCGGGCCGCAGGTGGTCGACCCGTCGGGCAGGTCCACGCTCCAGACCCGCGCGCCGGTCTCGACGTCCAGCCCGAGCAGGGCGGACCGCTGCTGCGCCACCACCAGCCCACCGAGCACCCCCACGAGGCCGCCCGGGGCGCTGCCCTCCGTCGGCACCCGCCACACCTCGCGGGGCTCGTCGGTCAGGTCCAGCACGCCACCGGGCGCGTCGCGCAGCGCGGCGAGCCGCCCGCGGTCGCCCACGCCGTCGACCACCACCGCCGTGAGCGCCGCCGCGACGACCACCACCGCGGCCACCAGGCGTCGGCCGCGCAGGAACCCGCGGGCGCGCTCGGCCGCCTGCCGCAGCGTGAGCCCCCCGGCCTCCGCGGGGGGCAGCTCGGCGGCGTCCACGTCGTCGGCCGGATCGAGGTCGATCAGCAGCGGGCCGGCGGACCCGGTCGTCCACGGGGTGCCCCGACGTGTGGCCCGACGAGTGCCTCGCCGAGTGGCCCGACCCGAGGCCGGACGCGTGGCCCGCACCTCCGCGGCAGCGTCGTCCCCCTCGTCGCCGTCGGGCTCGAGGTCGAACGTGTAGGCGTCAGAGCCGGCGCCGCGCCGTCGGGCCACCCTTTGAAACTAAGCCCGGCCGGCCCCTTGCAGCGACCCAGGATCCCGGTGGACGACGATCCCGCCGCCGACGTCGTCGATCGAGCCGGTGCCGGTCGACGTCCGCAGCAGCAGGGTGCCGTCCACGGCGCCCACGGCTGCGCTCGCCATCCCGTCGCGAGCGTCGGCCTGGCGCACCTCCCCGGTCGCCAGGTCGAGCCGCACCCACGTGAGCCCGCCGTCGGGAACGACGACCATCAGCAGCGCGTCGTGCCCGTCCGTCACCACGTCCTGCAGCCACCGTTCGTCCTGCCACCCGTCGACCGGCTCGGTGACGCGCCAGCGTTCCGCCCCCGTGTCCCGGTCCAGCCCGACGAGCGCGCCCGTGGCCTCCTGGAGGAGCACGGCGTCGGCGGTCCGCACCAGGACCTCCGTCCCGTCGTCCACCACCCCCGCGTCCGACCCTCCGGCACCCGGCCGGGGACGCACCCACAGCGGGTCCCCGGTGAGGTCGTCGGGGTCGAGCGCCTCCAGCCCGTCGGCCGTCAGGACGAGCCGCGGGCCGACGGTGCCGTCGGTCGCGTCCGGGTCCAGCAGGACGCCGGGCAGGAGCACGTCGGCACCCCCGTCGGCACCCCCGTCGGCACCCACGTCGGCACCGCCGAGCGCGGTCAGCCGGGTGCGGCCGTCCTCCTGCGGGACGACGACGCCGCCGTCCACGGACGGCGTGACCTCCTGGTCGCCCGAGGGCGTCCCGACCAGCGGTGCCATGGCGTCCGCCCCCGGCGGCGCCGCGACGAGCTGCGCCCCGCACCGCGCGAACTCGACCAGCCGCGGCGACGACAGGATCATGTAGCCGTCGAAGGTGAGCTGGACGTCGTCGTCCACCCAGCCGACGCACAGCTCGGAGTCCCGTGGCGCGAACGGGATCGCCACGGGCTCCGTCGGCGTCCCGGTGAGCGCGTCCTCGAACCGCGCGTGCGAGCCCGGTGCGTCCAGGGTCCGCAGCGCCCCCTCCACCGCGCCGTCGCCGGCCACGGTCCGGGGGGCGGGGAGCGGCCCGTCGGGCTCCACCACGAACAGGGACCCGCCCGCGGCCGGCGCGACCACCAGGTCGGACACGTCGCCGAGCCCGCGGCTGCCGACGACCGTCCCGTCCGCGGCGACGACCGTCACCGTGCGGTCGGTGTCCTCGCCGCTGAGGCACACGACCTGCTCGACGGGCGTCGCCCAGTCGGCCGGGGAGTACGGCGTCGGGCCGCACTCCACCAGCGAGCCGAGGGTCTCGCGCCACACCTCGGCACCGGTCGTGGCGTCCAGGCCGACCGCGTCCGCGCCGTCCTGCACGACGACCTCACCACCGGTGAGCACGGCCAGCACGCCGCTGTCGGTGTCCACGCTCCAGCCGCCCGCCCCGGAGACGACGGCGGCGACGTCCAGCACCCCGCCGGGCGCCGCGGCGAGGAGCGCCAGCCGGTGCCGCTCCGCCAGGGCGTTCCCCACGGCGGTCCCGGCGCCGGCGATGACCACGGCCCCCACGACGGCACCCGCCACGACCGCCCAGGTCCGCGGCCGCACGCGGCGCAGCGCGGCGCCGAGACGCTCCCCCGGGCCGGGCGCGTCCTCGTCGGGTCCGCGGGGGTCGTCGGCGCGGGGGTCGTCGGCGCGCAGCTCCTCGGGCTCGAGCTCGAAGGTGGCCATCGAGCTCCGGCGACGACGCGACATGGCCGGAGCGTAGCGCCGGGCGCAGGGCGTGGGCGCGCCGCCTGGGGCGCGCGGCCCTCAGATCACCCGGCGGCGCTCCACCGTGCGGGCCACGGCCAGCTCCAGCAGGGCGGTGCGGGCCCGGCGGCGGCGGTCGTCCGGGTCCACGGTGAGGCGGTCGCCCGCCGTGGGCCGGCGGGTCGGAGCGCTGGCCGACGGCGAGGACGACGACAGGATCGGCCGCAGGCTCGGGGGCGTGGGGGTCGGGACCGGCATCGTGGGCCTCCTTCTCGCGGCCCGGGTGGCCGCTCGCCCCCATGCTGCGCGGCGCGCGTTGCGGCGATGTTGCCCCGGCGTGACGTCCGCGTCAGGAATGCCGCGGGCGACCGTCGCGTGGTTCAGAGGAGTTCAGAGGAAGCGGTTCACAGGAAGACGACGGTGCGGGGCCCGAGCGGCCGCAGCAGCACCCGCCAGCTCACCGCCTGCGCGACGAGGACGGCGGCGAACGCGCCCAGCACGGGCCACGTGAGCCCGTGCAGCACGGCGGGCGCAGCGGCGAGCGCGACCGCGGCGGGCCCGACGACGGCGGCGGTCGCCGCGACCGGCGCGACGGCCAGCACGGGGCCGGACCAGCGCACCGCGCCGCTGCTCCGCACGCCGCGGTCGAGGTCGAACCGGGCCGCGAGCGCCAGGCCCGACGCCGCGATCAGCAGCACCGCCGCGACCAGCGCGGACGCCGTCCCCAGGGCGGCGACGGCCAGCGCACCGAGGGCCGCCAGCGTCGCCAGCGCGGCGGCCGGCACGAGGGCGCGCCGGACGCGCCGGCGGGCGTCCACGGCGATCGTCTCCGGCGCCCGGGCGGCGACGACGAGGCCGCCGTGCACCCGCGCCGCGGCGACGGCGAGCGCCGCGGTGACGAGCGGGAGGCCGACGGCGAGCGCCTGTGCGGCCCCCGACCCGTGCGCGGCCTGCGCGCCGACGGCGGACAGCTCCACCCACGCGACACCCGTGAGGGCGCCGAACGCGGCGGGCAGCGCGAGGGACGCCACCTGGGCGACGGCGTCCCACCGCGTGCGCCAGCCGGGCGCCGCGAGGCGGCTGCGCAACCACAGCGCGGCGTCGCGCACGACCCAGGCCACCAGGAGCGCCACGACGAGGGGGTAGCCGGCGGACCAGAGCAGCGTCTCGACGTGCCCGAACGCCGCCAGGAGCACGCCTGCCGCGGCGACCAGCCACACCTCGCCGAGCAGCAGCAGCGGTGCGACCGTCGCGAGGACGACGCGACGGCGCGGGTCGTCCCGGCCGCCGAGGGCCCGCACCAGCGGGACCCCGCCCTGCACCGCGCCGTCGAGCACCGCCCAGCCCGCGAGCAGCACGGTCAGCAGCAGGCCCCAGCCGGTCGCGTTCATCGCGCTCCTCCGAAGGTGAGGACGTCGGCGCGGGCGTCCGCGTCGTCGAGCGGGCGGTCCCCGGCGTCGTCCGCCGGTCCGCCGTCGCGCAGCACCTCGGCGGGCTGGGCGCCGAGTGCGAGCCGCGCGAGGCCGCGGCGCGCGAGCCGTGCCAGGACCACCCAGTCGACGACGGCGAGGGTCACCATGACGCCGACCAGCACCACGAGGGACGCGACGACGGTGGCCGCCGACGCGTCCGACACGGCGTCCTCCGTGCGCAGCACGCCCGCGACGGCCCACGGCTGCCGGCCGATCTCCCGCGCCGCCCAGCCGAGCAGCGCCGTGAGGAACGGCACGGGGAGGAGGGCGGTGAGGGTGGCGAACAGCCCGCGGCGCAGCGGCCCCCACAGGCGGAACAGCGCCTGGCGCGGCAGCAGGAGCAGCAGGACGCACCCGACGAGGAACACGGCCGACGCGACGCCCTGCATCACCGCGTACGCGATGCCCACGACCGGTGGGCTGCCGCCCGGCACGTCCTGCAGGTAGCCGAACTGCGCGTACCCGAAGCCGATCGCGAGGAACGCGCCGACCGTGCCCGTGACGAGGCCGGTGCGCAGGGACCGGCGCCACACGTCGTCCTGGGGCGGCAGCGCCGCGCCCGGGAGCGAGGGTGTGCGGCGCAGGTGCCACGCGCTCACGCCGACCAGCAGGAACGCGCCCGCCATGAGGCACGCGCCCACGACGTGCAGGGCGGACAGCAGGGCCGCCGGGTTGGTGACCAGCGCGGCCGCGTCGGTGACGCGCGCCTCGCCGTCGACCATCGTGAAGCCGACGGGGCGGCGCAGGAAGCCGTTCGCCACCATCACCGTGAACGCCGACAGGTAGCCGGTCACCACGACCGCCCAGAACGCTGCCGTGTGCGCCCAGCGGGGCAGCACGTGCCACCCGAACACCCACAGCCCCAGGAACGTGGACTCCAGGAAGAACGCCGCCATCGTCTCGATCACCAGGGGGGCGCCGAACACCCCGCCGGCCACGTCCAGCAGGCCGGGGAAGTGGAGCCCGAGCTGGAGCTCCATGACGATGCCCGCCGCGATGCCCAGCGCGTAGTTGACGAGGTAGAGCTGACCCCAGAACCGGGTGGCGGTCTCGAGCGTCGCCGCGCGGGCGGCGTCGCGGCTCAGCGCCCAGCGCGTCTGGAGGACCGCGACGACGGGGCCCAGCCCCAGCGTCACCAGGACGAAGAGGAAGTGGGTCCCGGCGAGCAGCGCGAACTGCAGACGGGCGGCGTCGACGGCGGTCATGGGCCTGACGCTAGAGATCGAGGGCCGCTGGCGCCCAGGGTTTTCGGCACGTTCGGGGGAGAACCCTGAGCGATTTCGGGGGACTCCCCCACCCGGTGCCCGTCAGCCGCGAGCAAGCGCCCGCTTCCAGGAGATCCGGCCACCGGTCTGCAGCAGCGCGCCGCGGTAGGCCCGCTCGCTCACCAGGAGGGCGACGACGGCGAAGGCGGCGAGCACCAGCAGCGACAGCACCGGCTCCCACCACGCGGCAGCACCGGACAGCACGCGCACCGGCATGGCGACGACGTTCGCCACGGGCACGTACGACAGCACGGTCAGGAGGCTGCCGCTGGCGCTGAACGTCAGGGAGTAGACGCCCATGATCGCCATCGTCATCGGGGTGGTGGTGTGCTGCAGGTCCTCGGCGCGCGACGCGAGGGCACCCGCCACCGCGTACAGCGCCGCCAGGCCGAGGAAGCCGACCGCGAAGAACAGCACGAACCACACCAGCGACGTCGACAGCGCGGGCAGGATCGACGCGGCGGGCGTGAACGACAGCGCCGCCAGGCCGACGGCCGCGAAGACCACGTTCTGCGCCAGCGCGACCACCGAGCTGCCCAGGATCTTGCCTGCCAGCAGGTGCCGCAGCGGCACCGCCGTGGCCAGGATCTCGACCAGGCGCGACTGCTTCTCCTCGACCACGCTGCCCGCGATCATCTGGCCGGAGCCGATGACGCCGATGAAGAACAGCAGCGCGAGGCCGAACGACGCGAAGAACAGCGCCTGCGGGTCGAGGGCGGTCCCGTCGAGCCGGTCCGTGGACAGGGTGCCGCCGGCGGTGAGGTCCGCGGTGGTGGTGCCCGCCGCCTCCGCGTTGACCTCGAGGGTCTGCTGCGCGACCCCGACCGTGAGCAGCCGGGTGAGCGTCGAGTCGGGGCTCGCCTCGCCGGTCAGGACCCAGCCCTCGCCGTCCGCCGTCGGGTGCAGCCACGCGTCCGCGTCGCCGTCGACGAGCGCGGCACGGGCGGCCGCGTCGTCCGGCACCTCGACCGTGGTGAGCTCGGCGCCGCCGCCCTGCTCCTCCGGGACGGCCCCGGCGGACGTGACCGCGGCCGCCGCCGCCGTGTCCCCGGCCGGGACTGCCACCGTGAACGAGTCCGTCTTGCTGCCCTGCCAGGCGAAGAACGCCGAGAGCGCCGCGATGATCAGGACCGAGACGAGCAGCCCCACGAGGAACGTCTTGTTGAGGGCGCGCACGACGATCTCGCGGTTCATCACGACGAGCCACGCGCCGCGCGTGCCGGCGTCGCCCTGGCGGCCGGCGTCCGGGCCGTGGGTGCCGGGGCCGGGGCGGGTCGGGGTCGTGGTGGTCATGCCGTCACCTCGCGGTAGATCTGGGCCAGCGTGGGCCGGACAGGGGTGAGCTCGCGGACGCCGCCGCGCTCGAGGGACTGGGCGAGCAGCCGGTGCAGGGCGACGTCGTCCGCCACCTCGAGGAGGGCGACCGGACCGTCGACGTCCACCGCGTGCACCCCGGGGACGCCGCGCACCCAGCCGGCGTCGCCGTCGACGACCAGCCGGTGCCGGAGCGTGCCGGTGCGCTGCAGGTCGCCGGGCGCGCCGTCGGCCATGACGCGGCCGCCCTTGAGGATGACGAGCCGCTCGCACAGCCGCTCCACGAGGTCGAGCTGGTGGGAGCTGAACAGCACGGGCACGCCGCGGGACGTGTGCTCGGCGAGCAGGTCGACCATCCCGTCGACGGCGGCCGGGTCGAGGCCGCTGAACGGCTCGTCGAGCACGAGCAGCCGCGGGGCGCCCATGAGGGCCGCCACGATCTGCACGCGCTGCTGGTTGCCGAGCGACAGCTTCTCGACGTGCTCCTTCGACCGGCCGGCGAGCCCCAGCCGGTCGAGCATGTCCAGCACCTCCGCGCGCGCCTTCGGGGCCGAGATGCCGCGCAGCCTCGCCAGGTAGACCAGCTGGTCCAGCACCGGCTGCTTCGGGTACAGCCCGCGCTCCTCGGGCATGTACCCGAAGTCTCGACGGTCGGCCCGGGTGACCGGCCGGCCGCCGAACCGCACCTCGCCCGCCATCGGGGCCAGGACGCCCATGATCATCCGCATGGTCGTCGTCTTGCCGGCGCCGTTGCCGCCCACGAACCCGGTCAGCAGCCCCGCCGGCGCCGCGAACGACACGTCGTCGACGGCGGTCAGGTCGCCGAACGTCCTGGTCAGTCCCCGTACCTCGAGGAAGTCGTTGTCCATGACCACGAACCTACGGACCGCGCGTCCCGGTGTGATCCGCCGCAAGGTGGAGCAGTGCTCCCCCTGTCGACGTAGCGCTCGGGTCTCTTCCCGGTGCCGGAAGAGACCGGAGCGCTACGTCGGCGCCTGTGGATGACCGCGCCGGTGGGCGACGCCGGTCCGGTTGGCTGCTGTCATGCCTCGTCGGATCCTCGTCCCCGCCTCGCTGGAGCGGGTCGCAGCCTCGCAGGACGGCCTCGTCTCGACCCGCCAGTGCCAGGAGCACGGCATGACGAGCAGCCAGGTCAAGGCCCACGTGCGGCAGGGACGGTGGCAGCGCGTGATGCGCGGCGTCCTCGACACCACGTGGGTCGCGGCTGGGCACCACGACCGCCACGACCCGCTCGACAGCGCACGCCGACGCGAGGCGATCTGCGGGTTGCTGGCGTACCCGGGCTCCGTCGCGACCGGGGTCGCGGCGCTCGTGCTGCTGGGGGCGCAGGGCGCGCCCCGCCGTATCGCGCCGGAGGTCACCTTCCCCGACGGCTCGCCCCGGACCGGCGGGGGCCGGGTGCGGGTCCGCCGGGAGCGCCTGCGCCGGTGGGTCGTGGTCGGCGGCCTGCCCTGCGTCCCTGGAGAGCTGGCGCTCGCCCAGGCCGTGCCCGACCTCGACCGGCGGCACGCCGTCGCCCTCATGGACTCCGCCCGCCAGCGACGGGTCGTCACGGAGGACGAGTTCCGCAGGGCACGGGACGCCGCCCGCGGTCGGCGCGGAGCGGCACGCACCCGTACCTGGTGGGACGTGTCGGACCCGCGGGCCGAGTCCCCGATCGAGACGGCGGCGCGGCTGGCCTGCGCGGACGCGGGATGCCCGCCCGACGCCCTGCAGCTCGTGGTCCGGGACGCGCGCGGACGGTTCCTCGCCCGCGTCGACCTGGCCTGGATCCTGCCCGCGGGCCGGGTGCTCCTCGTGGAGCTCGACGGTCGCGACGTCCATACGGCGCCGGGTGCCCTCTTCGGCGACCGGCGCCGGCAGAACGAGCTCGCCGCACGCGGCGCGCTCGTGCTGCGGTTCACGGGCCGCGACGTGGCCCAGGCCACCGTGGAGAACGAGATCCGCAAGGTTCTCGACTCCGAGGGTTGGACCTCGCAACCCTGGCCGGCAGGCCGGTCCTACTCGTTGTCGCCCACGTCGTCGACGTAGCGCTGCGGTCCCGGACGAGGCGGGGAAGAGCCCGGAGCGCTACGTCAGGGTGCGGTGGAAGAAGACGACCGCCTGGACGCGGTCGCGCAGGTGCAGCTTGGACAGCACGTTGGAGACGTGGGTCTTGACGGTGGCCTCGCCGAGGAACAGCTCCGCCGCGATCTCGGCATTCGACAGCCCCCGGCCGACGAGCACCAGGACCTCGCGCTCCCGCGGGGTCAGGTGGTCCAGCCTCTGGTCCGGCCGTGGCTGGTCCGGCCGCGCGCCGTCGGGCCGGTCCGTGGTCGGCACGGCCGACGTCTCCCCCGCGACCATCCGCTCGATGACGCGGCGCGTGATCTCCGGCGCGAGGAGCGCGTGGCCCTTCGCGACGGTCCGCACGGCGTCGACCAGCCGGTCGGCGTCGGAGTTCTTCAACAGGAAGCCGGACGCGCCGGCGCGCAGGGCGTCGTCCACGTACGCGTCGTCGTCGAACGTCGTGAGGACGAGCACCCGGGCGAGGTCGTCGGCCACGATGCGCCGGGTGGCCTCGATGCCGTCCATGACCGGCATCTGCACGTCCATGAGCACGACGTCCGGGCGCAGGGCCCGCACCTGCTCCAGGGCCTCGGCGCCGTCGGCGGCCTCGCCGACCACCTCGACGTCGGCCTCGACGGACAGGATCATCGCGAAGCCGGACCGCACCAGGCGCTGGTCGTCGACGAGGAGCACGCGCACGGGCGCCGCGCCCGCGGGGGCGTCGGCGCTGGTCACGGGCGGTCCTCGGGCAGGGGCAGGCGCACCCGCACACGGTAGCCGCCGGTGGCACGTGGCCCGACGTCGGCCAGCCCGCCGTGCGTGGCGACCCGTTCGCGCACGCCGACGAGGCCCAGCCCGGTCCCGGCCGAGCCCTGCCGGGGGCGGCCGTCGTCGAGCACCTCGACCTCGGCGAAGCCGTGCGGGAACCGCTCTGCGGCGGGGTCGTCGCGCCGGGCGGGGCGGCGGTCGACCCGGACGACGACGCTCGCCCGGCGGGCGGTGGAGTGCTTGCGCACGTTGCTCAGGGCCTCCTGGGCGGTGCGGTAGAGGCTGAGGCCGAGGGGCCCGGGCACCTCGTCGACGGCGCCCGGCTCCGCCACGACCCGCACCTCGACGTCGAGCCCGCCCGCGCCGTCGGCGAGGCGGGGGACGTCGGCCAGGCCGGGCTCGGGCATCCGGGCAGCTGCGCCGCGGGGCTCGTCGGGGGCCTCGATGCCGCGCAGCGTGCCGAGCAGGCCGCGCATCTGCGCGACCGCCTCCCGGGACTCCCCCTCGATGGTGGCCAGCGGCGTCGCGGCCGCGGCCGGGTCGCCGGGGAGCATCCGCCGCGCGGCGGCCGCCTGGATGCCGATGACGGACACGTGGTGCGCGACGACGTCGTGCAGCTCCCGGGCGATCCGCACCCGCTCGGTGACGACCGCCTGCCGCTGCAGCTCCGCCGTCTGCCGCTCGATGGTGTCGGCCTGGGCGGCGAGCTGCTCCCGCCGCCGCGCCCCGTGCCACATGAGCTGGCCGGCGCAGATCGCCCCGAAGAAGTAGGCGAGGTTGATCAGCCAGGTGAACGCGACCCACGCCACGACGGGGCTGATGAGCCCGGGCTGCACGTCGTCCAGACCCATCTGCTCGACGATGCCCTCGACGCCCGCGCCGACGGCGAACTGCCACACGATCCACCCGAACATCACGAAGAGCACCGCACCGACGACCAGCAGCATCGCGCGCCGGTCCCGCGCCCACGCCACCGCGCTGAAGAGCGCGACGAAGTAGACCACCTGCAGCGGCGCGAGCATGGTGAGGGTCGGCACCGTGATGCCGACGAGCAGGAAGTGCAGGTACTCGACGGCGAGCACCGCCAGCGGGTACCGGCGGCGCAGCGCGATCGGCGCGGCGCCGAGCACGGTGAGCAGGTACAGGACGGGCACCGGGGTCGTGACGTCCTCGAAGTACCCGATGCTGCGGCCGAGCTCCGTGCCGAGCACGGCGACCGCCGCGAACGCCAGGCCGAGCCACAGGTCGTCGCGGTACGCGCGGGCCGGGTCGGTGGGGACCCGCTCCCAGTCGACGTCGACGCCGAACCACTCGAGGACGCGTCTGGTCCGGGTCACGGGCTGCAGCGGCATCCGCCCAGCGTAGGGAGCGCCGGCTGCGGGTGCCTCCGTCGCGAGGCGGAACTGTCGAGATGGAACTGTCGCGAGATGGAACGATGGCCACCATGACGACTCCGGTCACGGCTCCTTTCTGGATCTGCCGCACCTGCGCGGTCGAGCACGCCACCCGGCCCGACGTCTGCGCGATCTGCGCCGACGAGCGCCAGTGGGTGCCCACGACCGGCCAGGCGTGGACCACCCTCGACGAGCTGGCCGCCGACGGTCTCGCGATCGAGGTCACCGAGCTCGAGCCCGGGCTGCTGGCCCTGCACGCCACGCCGCGGGTCGGCATCGGGCAGCAGGCGAAGGTGGTGCGCACGCCGGCCGGCGCGCTGCTGTGGGACCCGCTCGGGTTCGTCGACGACGCCGGGGTCGCCGCGGTCGTCGAGGCCGCCGGCGGCGGGGACGTGCTGGTCGCGGCCAGCCACCCGCACATGTACGGCGTGCAGGTCGAGTGGAGCCGTCGCCTGTCGGCCGCGACCGGGCGGGACGTCCCCGTCCTGGTGAGCGCGGCGGACGCCGGCTGGGTGGCACGGCCGGACGCCGTGATCGAGACGTGGACGCCCGGCCCCGAGGGGGAGCGCGAGGTGCTGCCGGGCGTGGTGCTGAGCCAGCCGGGCGGGCACTTCCCCGGCTCGGCGGTGGTGCACTGGACCGGCGCCGACGGCCAGGGCGTCCTGCTGTCCGGCGACACGATCTTCGCCAACCCGGACGGCACGGCGAGCTTCATGCGCAGCTACCCGAACCACCTCCCCCTGTCGGGGGCCGTCGCGACGCGGGTCGCCGAGCACGTCGCCCGGCGCCCCTTCGACCGGCTCTACAACAACTTCGAGGGCGTGATCCCCGCCGACGCGCGCGCCGTCGTGCTCCGCTCCGCCGAGCGCCACGCGGCGTGGGCGCGCGGGGACTTCGACCACCTCACGTGACGAGGGGGACCTGCTCCGCGGCCTCGGCCAGGACGATCTCGTGACCGTGGCACCGGGCGTCCCCGGACGGCAGCGCGCCGCCGGGGTGGCGCTCGCGATCGTCGCGGGGTTCGCCGCCGCGCTGCAGAGCCGCGTCAACGGCTCGCTCGCCACCGCCGTGGACAACGCCTTCGTGGCCGCCTTCTTCTCGTTCAGCTCCGGCCTGGTGCTCCTGCTCCTCGCCCTCGTCGCCTCGCGGACCGGGCGCGTCGCCGTGCGGCGCGTCGGGTCGGGTCTGCGGTCCGGCGCCCTGCGCCCGTGGGAGTGCCTCGGCGGGCTCGGCGGGGCGTTCTTCGTGATGTCGCAGGGGCTGACCGTCGACGCGCTCGGCGTCGCCGTGTTCACCGTCGCCCTGGTGGCCGGGCAGTCGGTGAGCTCGCTCGTCATCGACCGCCTCGGCATCGCCCCGGGCGGCGTCCGCCTGGTCACGCTGGGACGCGCGCTCGGCCCGGTGCTGACCGTCGTCGCGGTGGTCGTGGTCTCGGGCGCCGGGGCGTCGACGGCCGCGCTCGGGCTGGCGCTGTTCCCGCTGGTGGCGGGGGTGCTGCAGTCGTTCCAGCAGGCGCTCAACGGCAGGGTGCGGTCGGCCGTGCGAGACCCGGCGCCCGCAGCTCCCCGCCCCCGGCTGGGCGGGGACGGCGGGGTGATCGCCGCCACCCTGGTCAGCTTCGTGGTGGGGACGGCCGCGCTGCTCGTCGTCATGCTCGTCGCGCTGGCCGTCGGCGGTGCGCCGACCGGCGGCCTGCCGCCCGACCTGCTGCTCTACTCCGGCGGGCTGCTGGGCGTCACGTTCATCGCCCTGCAGGCCGCGGTGGTGCAGCGCACCGGCGTCCTGCTGCTCGGGCTCGGCATGATCGCGGGCCAGGTGGTGGGCGCCCTCGTGCTCGACGTCGTCTCCCCGGGTGTCGCGCCGCCCGGCACGGCGACGTACGTGGGGGCCGCGCTCACCCTCGTCGCCGTCGCCGTCCCCCTCGTGGAGGGGGCGCTGCGCCGGCGGGTCAGGGAGCGGTGACGAAGACGTCGAAGAGGTCCGGGTGGTGCCCGTGCACCAGCACCGCGAACACGACCACGTCGAACAGCAGGTGCACCGCCACCACGTACGGCAGGCTCTTGTACCGGCTGAAGATCCAGCCCTGCACGAGGGCGAACGGCACGGTGAGCAGCGGGCCCCACTCGCGGTAGCCCAGCTCCCACAGGAACGACACGAACACCACGGCCTGCAGCACGTTCGCCGTCCACAGGCCGAAGTGGCGGCGCAGCAGGGTGAACACGGTGCACACGAAGAACAGCTCGTCCCAGATGCCCACCGCGTTCACGCCGACGAACAGCCGCGCGACGTCCTGCCCGCCCGACAACGGCGGCCAGTTGAGGTAGGCGCCCGAGCCCAGGAAGTACCAGGGCAGCACCAGGTAGCCGACCAGCACCACGACCACCAGGTACACGTACTGCCCGCGGGACCAGCGCCGGCCGGTCGCGACGGGGAACCGCACCGCGCCCGCGCCGTCGTCGTCCCGGAACCAGAACCGGGACGCCGCCCACGGCACCAGCACGGCCAGCGACAGGACGACGGCGAAGCGTGCCATCCCGGCGTCCGACAGGTCGGCCTGGAGCGGGATCGTGGAGATGATGCCGAGCGCGACGGCGATCAGCGCCAGGTCGCGCCCGAGCCGCCGGTCGACGACCAGGCCCAGCGCCACGCCCGCCGCGAGCGGCAGGTACGCGACAGGTCGCACGTGCACGGCGAACAGCAGCACCGCCGACGCCGAGACGAGTCCCGCGGCGACGAGCCGCAGCACCGGGGCAGGGCCGTACCGGGTGAGGTCCATCGTGCCGCGAGGATATCCGGGGACCCGCGTGGAAGAATCCTGGGCATGGTCGCAGGTCCCGGTGCGCACACCCGAGACCGGGGTGCGCGGCCGTGACCGCCGCCCCCGCGATCGAGGCCCTCGTGGCCGCCGGCCTCGCCCGCCCCGTCGCCGACGACTCCTTCGACCGGTTCGCCCGGCTCGTGCAGCGCCAGCTCGGCGTGCCCACGGCCCTCGTGACCCTCGTGCTGCCGGACTCCCAGGTCTACCCCGGTGCCCGCGGGCTGCCCGAGCCGTACCAGGTCACCCGGCGCACCACCCTGGCCGAGCCGTTGTGCGGCGAGTCCGTCCGGACGGGCCAGGCCCTCGTGGTCGAGGACCTGCGCGCCCACCCGCGCCTGTCGCGCACCGCGACCGTCACCGAGCTGGGGATGGGGTCCTACGCCGGCTTCCCCATCTTCGACCGGCACGGCACGGCCGTCGGCACGGTGTGCGCGCTGGACGTCGAGGCCCGCGAGTGGAGCGCCACCGACCTCGCGACGCTGGCCGACCTCGCCGCCGCGTGCACGGCCGAGCTGCGCCTGCGCCTGGAACGCCAGCGGGCGCACCGCATCCAGCAGGTCGCGGTGCACGCCACCCGCCGCACCCGCATGCTGCTCGACCTCAGCGACCGGTTCGCCTCCGCCACCACCGTGGACGAGATCGTGGACGCGCTGCGCGCCTCCGGGCCCGGCCTGGGCACGGTCTGGGCGGCGCTCGCGCTCGCGGACGGCACCGGCACGGGCCTCACGCTGATCGAGCGCGACGGCGCATACCCGTACCTGCCGCGCCACTGGCGGTCCTCGGACCCGGCGGTCGCCGCGGTCGTGCGCTCGCGGAGCCCGGCGTTCTACCGCGACGGCGCGGCCGCCCTGCACGACCAGCCCGGCTGGGCGCCGTGGGTGGATCCCTCGCTGGGCGGCCTCGCACTGCTGCCGATGGTGGTCGACGACCAGCTGCTGGGCGTCGTCGTGCTGCTGTGGCGCGGCGCGCACGACCATGACGACGAGAGCCGGCGCACCGCAGCGACGCTCGCGTCGTCCGTGGCACAGGCGCTGGTGCGGATCCGCGTGCTCGCGGACCGGCACCACGTGGCCACCACGCTGCAGGCGGCGATGCTCACCGACCTCCCCCAGGTGCCGTACCTCGAGCTCGCCTCCACGTACGCGTCCGCGACGCGCACGGACAAGGTGGGCGGCGACTGGTACGACGCCGTCGAGCTGGACGCGCGCTCGACGGTGCTGATGATCGGCGACGTCACCGGCCACGACATGCAGGCCGCGGCCCGCATGGGCCAGCTGCGCGGCATGCTGCGCACGCTCGCCTGGTGCCAGGACGCCCCGCCGGCACGGCTGCTGCGCGAGCTGGACCGCGCCAACCGCGGCCTCGGTCTCGCGGCCACGGGCACGGCCACGGTGGCGCGGCTCGACCGCACCGGCCCGGGCGAGCCCGGCACCGGCGACGACGCCTGCCGCCTGTGGTGGTCGAGCGCCGGGCACCCGCGCCCGGTCGTCGTCCGTGCCGACGGCAGGGCGGAGGAGCTCGTCGGCCGCCCGGACCTCATGCTCGGCGTCGACCCGTCCGCCGCCCGCCGTGACCACGCCGACGGGCTGCGCCCCGGCGACACCCTGATCCTGTACACCGACGGCCTGGTGGAGCTGCGCACCAGGAGCTACGCGGCGCGCACCGCGCACCTGCTGCAGACGCTGCAGGAGCTGCACGGCTGCCCGACGGCGGAGCTGCCGCAGCGCGTCGTCGACCGGATGGTGCGCGGCACGCAGCGCGACGACGTCGCCGTGCTCGCCGCCCGCGTGCGCTGAGTCTCCGCCCCGAGGGCCTCGCCTATTCCCCGTGCGCTCTGTCGGCACCGCCGGGCAGGCTGTGCCACATGACGACGACGCCCGCTGATGCCAAGTCCGTGCTCCATCGTTACCTCCGCTCCGCCCGCGAGGCGCTGGTGTGGAAGGTGGAGGGGCTGTCCGAACGCGACGCTCGTCTGCCCCGCACGCCCACCGGGACCAACCTGCTCGGTCTGGTGAAGCACGCGGCCAGCGTGGAGATCGGGTACTTCGGCGACACCTTCGGTCGCGCGTGGCCGACGCCCGAGGAGGTGCCGTGGATGGCGCCCTGGACGGACCCGTCGTTGCCGGACGACCCGCAGGCCGACCACTACGCGACGGCCGACGAGAGCACGGCCCAGGTCCTGGACCTCTACCGGCGGGTGTGGGCCTTCGCCGACGAGACCATCGAGAGCCTGCCGCTCGACGCCCCCGGGCGCGTCGCGTGGTGGGGCGACGACGGCGCCACCGACCTGCACACGATCCTGCTGCACGTCACGGTCGACCTCGCCCGGCACGCGGGGCACGCCGACATCCTGCGCGAGCAGGTCGACGGGGTGGTCGGGATGCGCGCGGGCAACACGAACATCCCCGAGGACGTGGACTACCCGGCGTACACCGCGATGCTGCGCGGCCTCGCCGACCAGTACTCCGACGAGCTCTCCGACGAAAGGGCATGACGATGCCGACCATCGTCCAGGTGGTGCTCGACGCCACCGACGCGCGCCGCCTCGCCGAGTTCTACCGCGAGCTGTTCGACCTCACGTACCGGGCGGGCGACGAGCCGCCGGCCCCCAGCGAGCCGGACCCGCGCGGCGCCGACTGGCTGGTCCTGCGCAACCCGGGCGGCGTCCAGCTCGCCTTCCAGCAGGTGCCCTCGCTGACGCCGTCCACGTGGCCTGAGCACGACGTGCCCCAGCAGCTGCACCTCGACACGAGCGTCCACGACGTCGCCGAGCTGGACCGCGAGCACGAGCGCGCCCTGGCCCTCGGGGCGCGGCTGCTGTACGACCGGTCCGACGACCCCGAGGAGCCGCTCCGGGTCTACGCCGACCCGGCGGGCCACCCGTTCTGCATCTTCGTAGGCTGACCGCCCGGCCGTCGTGGGTACGGAAACGGCGAGAA